>SLGQ01000016.1 GCA_007136595.1 Candidatus Sumerlaeota bacterium
ATATATTATTGGAGAACAAGCTATGGTAAAAATTGAAAATTTTGACATCAGGGTATATGAAAGAAAACTCCGTAAAGGGGAAATTACCAAAAAAGAATATGACGACTATATTGCTTCGGTCAAGGAATGTAACGAAGAAGAAGATTTTGTTGAAATAGATGAAGAAACAGTTTTAAAAAATGCCGGAATAAAAAAACATTTACCTGAAGAAGAAGAAGAAAGAGGAAAAGAAGATGAGCAAGAAAAACTGTAAATGCGGAGACCTTTCTTCTCTGGTCAACCCCTCTTTTGAGAGCCTTGTATCTTCAATATACTCTGCTGTTTTATTCAATCTTGGAGAAATAAAGGTCAAAGGTGCAGATGATGTTTGTGAAAATATAGATATGGCTAAATTCAATATCGGGTTGCTTGAAATGCTTGAAGCCAAAACGAACGGCAACCTTTCAAAAGAGGAAAATGCATATCTTAAAAGTGTTATCATGAATTCACAGGAGAGGTTGAGTGAACATCTCTCATAGCGTGTCAGACGAAATTGGAAAAGTTGTTAAAAATGCAGGGAAAACTGCTTTGACTTTTTTCAACAGTTCAGATTTGCATCGGAAATTTAAATCAAAAAGGGATCTTGTTACCGAAGCTGATGAAAAAACCGAAGAACTTCTGATCGCAAAACTTTGTAAGATCGATGACATAGCTTTTTTAAGCGAAGAGTTCAACCCTGATACGGACATTGGCAGCAAACCTCTGTGGATAATTGATCCTATTGACGGAACAACTAACTTTGCAGCGGGAATTGCACCTTTTGCCGTTTCAGTGGCACACTATGATGGAAAAGTTGTTGACTCGGCTTTCTGTTATCTTCCTGTTACAGATGAGCTTTTTACTGCCTATCTTGGAGAAGGAGCTTTCCTTAACGGAGAAAAGATCACTGTAAATACCGATTACGACCCTATGTTGTGTGTTGCTGCAACTGGATTTGCCGATATTACTCACGATCAGGAAGAAAATACTCTGTCGGTTTTTGCAAGTGTAATAAAAAAAGTAAGGACAATCAGAAGGCTCGGTTCCGCAGTAACCGACCTTGTATATACTGCTGCAGGAAAATTTGCTTTTTTTTATGAAGCTGGTTTGTCTCCATGGGATGTTGCGGCAGGAGCTTTGATCGTAAAAGAGGCAGGTGGCATTGTCACTGATTTTAACGGAGGAGACAACTACATTACTGGAAAAACTATAATTGCATCAAATCCTGCCATTTATAAATTCATTAAGAATGAAATAAATTTTTACTACACAAAAACTTCAAATTTTTAACAGGAGGAAAAAATGGTTGCTTATGCTACTGAAAAACTGAGAAATGTCTGTATAGCAGGTCATGGAACATCAGGAAAAACTACACTAATGGAATCACTTCTATTTCATGCGGGAACTATTAACAGACAGGGAACCGTTGAAGATGGAAACACCGTGAGCGACTTTACTGAAGAAGAAAAAAATCGTGGGATTTCAATATCTTCATCCATAAATTCAATAGAATACAAAGACAACCTTGTAACATTCATCGATACACCCGGATATTTTGATTTTGCGGGTGAAGTTGCTTCCGCCATCCCTTTCTGTGAATCTGTACTTTTGACAGTCAGGGGGTCGGCAGGTCTTGATGCGGGAACAGAAAATGCTTTCCGTACAGCGAGAAAACTTGAAAAATCTGCTGCATTTTTTGTGACTGAAATTGACAGGGACAACCTTAATATTGATGAAGCTTTTGAATCCATAGGGAAAGATCTTGAGATAACTGTTGCGCCCATAACTTTTCCTGCCGATGTGGGGCAGAATACTGATTCAGTAATTGACATACTTCAGGGAAAATTGATCAAATATGAAGGGGGAAAAAGAAAATCAGTTGAAGACATTCCCGCTCAATATTCTGACAAAGCTGCTGAACTGAAAGAAAAACTTATGGAAGCTGTTGCTGAAACAGATGAAGCACTGATGGAAAAATATTTTGATCAGGGTGAACTCAGTGATGATGAAGTTAACAAAGGACTTGCAGATGCTTTTGCCAAAGGAAACATATTTCCGGTTTTCTTTGGAGCACCGAATAAAGGGATTGGTGTCGATGCTGCTTTGGATGCCGTTGCAAACTGGTTTCCTTCCCCTGCAGATAAAGTATCCAAGTATTTCGGCGGAGAAGTTGAACCGAAAAAAGATGGTCCTCTCAAAGCTTTCATCTTTAAAGTGAATTCTATTCCGCAGTTTGGAGAAGTATATGTTTTTAAAGTTCTTCAGGGAGAGATCAAAGAAGGTGCCGATGTTTATAACTACGATGCATCTTCAACTGAAAAATTCGGACAGCTTTTTGCCGTCAAAGGAAAAGACAGATTTGCAGTAAAAACTGCATCAACCGGGCAGATAGCGGCAACAGTCAAGCTCAAATCTTCAAAAACCGGTGACTTCCTTACATCAGGAAAAAATGACCCGCCTTTTGATTTTGAATTGATAGAATGGCCCAATGCAATTGTCAGAGGAGCTTTCATGGGAGCTTCAAAAGAAGATACCGACAAAGTTGCAACTGCACTTAGAAAAATTCAGGTCGAAGATGCTTCTTTTAAAGTTTTTGCCGATCCTGAGCTTAAACAGCTCTTTGTTGACGGACTGGGAGAACTTCACCTTGAAGTTATTGCAAAAAAGATCAAGAATCAGCTTGGCATTGATGTCAATATAGTTGAGCCTAGAATTCCTTACCGCGAAACAATAAAAGGTAAGGCGGAAGCCCGTTACCGTCATAAAAAACAGTCGGGCGGTGCCGGTGAATTTGCCGAAGTTAACATTGTTCTTGAACCGGTTGCTGACAGCGAATTTGAGTTTATTGATGCCATTGTCGGCGGTGTAATTTCCAACAGATTCATCCCTGCCGTTGAAAAAGGTATCCGCGAAATTCTGACAGAAGGTGTCGTAGCAGGTTGCAAATTCATTAATTGCAAAGTTACTCTCAATGACGGAAAAGAACACCCCGTTGACAGTAAAGAAATTGCATTTAAAAAAGCCGCTGCAATGGCATTCAAAGATGCCGTTAAGCGGGCTAAACCTATAATTCTTGAACCAATTTACGATGTTGCGATTAAAGTTCCTGAAGAATATGCCGGCTCTGTAATGGGTGATATTTCAAGTAGAAGAGGAAAACCTCAAGGAATGGACAGTGAAGGAAAATATACTATCGTAAAAGCTCAGGTTCCTCTTAAAGAAATTCACGGCTACTCCACACAGCTCCGTTCCATGACAAATGGAAGAGGAACATACTCTATGTCTTTTTCTCACTATGATCCGGTACCCGGTGATATACAGAAAAAGATAATGGATGAATACGAAGCTTCAAAAGAACAGTAATTCGCAACTTTATATTAAATAACTTTCCGTATCAGGAGGAGGATTCCGTTTTGAAAAAAAATTCATTGAAAATTTTAATATTATTAATGATTTTCTTTCCCATCTTTTCATGC
>SLGQ01000220.1 GCA_007136595.1 Candidatus Sumerlaeota bacterium
AAAATTTTAAAAATGATATAACAATTTTTCTTAATAGTCAAAAATTGCGTTTTTTTTTTGCAAAATAAAAACGAGCTGTTATGATGATAGCCGTTTTTTGTTTGTTAAACTGCAAATATTCAGGGGTGGATATATATGCAAAAGCCTTCGATCTTAAAAAAAGCTTTGAGCTATGACCGTGCCGAAATAGCACGCAAAAACGGACTTTATCCATATTTCAGGGAAATAACTTCCGAACAGGATACAGAGGTTCATCTTAAAGGAAGCGGCAAAGTTATCATGCTGGGTTCCAATTGTTATCTAGGGCTTGCAAGTCACCCTGAAGTGAAAGAAGCTGCCATAAAAGCAGTTGAAAAGTATGGAACCGGATGTGCCGGATCTCCGTTTTTAAACGGAACTTTAGATATTCACAAAGAACTTGAAGTTGAACTTGCAAAGTTTACAGGAAAAGAAGATGCCCTCCTTTATTCTACCGGATTTATGGTCAATCAGGGTGTCATTGGAGCTTTAACCGGAAGAAAGGATGTTCTTTTTATGGATCAGCTCAACCACGCCTCTCTTATTGATGCGGCAAAGCTTTCATTTGCTCAGACAGTAAAGTTCAAGCACAACAATATGGAAGACCTTGAGTCAAAACTTGAAATGTTTCCTTATGAACAGGGAAAACTTATTACTGCTGATGGTATTTTCAGTATGGACGGCGATATCATAGATCTTCCTGAAATGGTAAAGCTTGCCAAAAAACACAACGCAGCAGTTATGATAGATGATGCACATGCTCTCGGGGTTCTGGGCAAAACAGGCAAAGGAACTTGCGATCATTTCGGTTTAACTGAAGATGTCGACCTCATAATGGGAACTTTCAGCAAGTCGCTTGCAACTACCGGAGGGTTTGTGGCTTCAGACAAAAGAACAATAGACTTTCTCAGACACCACAGCCGGTCACTTATTTTCAGTGCCAGCATACCGGCTTCAACAGCAGCTTCGGCACTTGCTTCACTGAAAATAATGAAAAGGGAACCTGAAAGGATAACCAAGTTGTGGGAAAATACAGAAAGGATGAGAAAAGGTCTTACAAGTATGGGCCTTAACACCGGACTTTCCCAAACTCCCATACTTCCTGTCTTTATCGGCAAAGATCACAATGCTTTTATTTTATGCAAACAACTTGAAAAACACGGCGTTTTTGTCAATCCTGTGATTTTTCCGGCAGTTCCCAAAGATAATGCCCTGATAAGGATCAGCCTTATGTCAACCCATACATTTGAGCAAATTGATTTCGCTCTTCAGAAAATAAAGGAAATAATCATTAGTATCGGTGTATTAGATGCTGTCAGTTAAATCCTCAATTGACAATAAAAATGTACTGAAGGACTTTATAAACCTCCCTTATGATCTCTATAAAAACGATCCTCTCTGGGTACCACCTTTGAGATCAATGATGAAAGAGAAGTTTGACAAAAAAAGAGGGGCTTTTTTAAGGAGTTGTGAAGCTGAATTTTTTGTAGCATACAAAAACGGGAAACCGGTTGGAAGAGTGACTGCACAAATTGATTCAAATTATAACAGCAGAAATAGTAACAGCAAAGGTTTTTTCGGTTTTTATGAATCAATTGACGATGTTGAAGTGGCTGAAATATTAATGGAAAACTGTGAAAAATGGTTAAAAGATCATGGAGCTGTATCTTCTATCGGTCCTTTCAATTTCAATATAAATGATGAGTGCGGTTTTCAAACCGACGGATTTGACAGAGCACCTGTAGCCATGATGCCTTATACAAAGCAGTATTATCCTGAACTTTTTGGAAAAATGGGGTATAAAACTGCTCAGAACCTTTTATCTTTTGTAATGGAAAATGTCACAGAAACTCCTGAAATAGTTGCAAAAATGTCAGAAAGGATAAATAAAAAGGTTAAAGGGGTGACAATCCGTAAAATAGATATGGGAAATCTTGATAAGGAAGCCGAGACCATACTTGATATTTATAATGAAGCATGGTCGGACAACTGGGGTTTTACACCGATGACCCGGTATGAAATAGATGAACTGATAAGAAGTCTGAAAACATTTGCAGATCCCAGAGTAATTTACCTGCTGTATAAAGACGGTGAACCTGCAGCATGTCTTGTGGCGATTCCTGACCTTAATCAAATACTTATCACCAATAGAAATGGAAGATTGACTCCAATGTTCCTCTGGAACTTCATTACAAAAAAAAGGGCTCTTCCTACATTCAGGATCATTATAATGGGTGTTAAATCAAAATACCGGAAAATGGGGCTTGATTTTCTGATGTATAATGAAGCTTTCAGTGATGGACTGAAAACAGAAAATTATAAAAATGTTGAGATGGGATGGATACTTGAAGAAAACAAACTGATGGTTTCTGTTTTGAACAGAATTGGTGCCCGTCCTTTGAATAAATACGAAATATTGGAAAAGATCTTTTGATATGCAAAACATAGTTCTTACCGGAGCAACCGGATTCATCGGGCAACATCTTGCAACAGCTGTTTTAAATTCAGATCATCGGCTCAACATACTGTCAAGACGGCAGAAAGGAGAGTTTTCCGGCTTCGAAACAAAAGGTGCAAAAATATCTATATGTGAATTAAGCAGTAAAAGCATACTTAAATTGATGACAAAAAATTGTGACACTGTGATCCATCTGGCAGGAACAACAAAAACTCTAACTGAAAAGGAGATGTTTGAGGTCAATGTTGAATACACGAAAAATCTTCTTGATGTGTGTGACGGAAGAAACATTCACTTTGTCTATATCAGTTCCCAGGCTGCTGCAGGACCTGCAATTGATCCTGAAAAACCTGTAAAGGAAAGTGATCCTCCAAACCCGTTGACATGGTATGGAAAAAGTAAACTTAAAGCCGAAGAGGAAGTAATAAACTGGGGGAAAAAGAACAATAATAAATTTACTATTATAAGACCCCCTTCCGTTTTCGGTCCCGGAGAAAAAGATATCTTTTCATGCTTTAAGCTTATGAATAAAAATCTTTCTTTTTCAATTGGTTACAAAGAAAAAAGGATCTCTGTAATATATGTAAAGGACTTGGTTTCCGCAATAATGCATCTTGTTGAAAATGTTGAACCTTCAGGAAAAACATACTTTGCTTCATCCGATCATCATTACAGTTGGGAAGAGCTTTTTTCCGCTATCGCAGGATCTATGAACAAAAAGAGGTATCTCAAATTGAAGCTTCCCGAAATTTCCGCTGTTCCGGTTGCAGTTTTTTCTGAAGCAATGTCAAAAATAACAAAAAAACCGGCACTTCTTAATTCTCAAAAAATAATTGAAATGAAACAGGATTTCTGGGTGTGTTCAAACGCTCTTCTGAAATCTACCGGCTGGACTCCTCAATATTCTCTGGATGAAGCCATGAAAGAAACGGCAAACTGGTATAAAAACAATAACTGGATCTGAATTTTTAAAGCATAAGCAAACTTACTGCCATTAATGCCATTCCTGCTATCAG
>SLGQ01000056.1 GCA_007136595.1 Candidatus Sumerlaeota bacterium
AAAAGGCTCATATATACTGAAACTGAATTCAGAGATCACTCTCATGAAATACTTTTCCGCTTCATTGTAGTCTCCCCTTTCAAAAAAGTGCCGTCCCTGACGATAAACAACTTCAGCATCAGACTCCGCTCCCACTATTTGAGGTGCCGATTTACAGGAGGCAAAAAAAATAACTGCCGCCATTAAAAAGAAAACTGCATATCTGTTCATCTGCTACCTCTTATGATCATTCTTATGTTACCTGCCTGTACCCATCCTTCAACATTATCATTAAAACCTTTAACTTTAAACCAATCTCCGCTGACAGTTTCAACAATAAGTATTTCACCTTCAGCAAGTTTGGCAACTTCATTAAGTGCATCATCCGGCCCGCTGTGCAATGATGAATTTTCAACCGCAACCGCCCAATTCTCATCCAGTTTTTCCCTATAGTCAAGAATAAACAGAGAAACACTTATAATAAGAACTAAAAAAACGGGAAGAAGGGATATCTTTATTCTCCAGTCAGGCTTGAAGCACAAAACGGAAAACAAAGCTGCAAAACCGTATAGTGATATGAAAAAAATAATCAGCGTAAGGTCAATGGATTCATTGGGTCCGTAAAGTGTTTCGGGAACAGTAATATTAAGTTCCCCTGATAATACAGAGAGATTGTTTTCTGCTTCAGGAAAACCCGGTGCTCTTTGCAGTGACTGAATATAGTAATAAACAGCAAGTCCCGGCTTGTTGAATCTTTCTGATATTACGGCAAGATTATATGCGGCAAGAGGATCTGCGTCATTTTCTTCAAACATCGTAACATAGTGGTTCCAGGCTTTTTCATATTCACTGTTTATGTAGTATTCAAACCCTTCGTTACCGGCGGCAAGAAACAAAAAAGCAAATAATGTAAATAAAAACAGAGTTATCCTTTTCATTTCCTGTAAACTCCGGGATTTAAAAGTTTGACCGCCTTTTCCCTGAACTCATCCATATCGACTTCGCTCTCTCCTGAATAAATTGAATGTTGCATCTCCTTTATGAACAAACAAACCTCTCTTAAACTTTTCCCATATTTTTTTTCAATATTGACCTGTCTTTCACCTCTTAGCTCAATGGAGTAAAGGCTTGAAAGGGCATCGTACACTGTATTCATAAGATCATTGAGATCGCTTGATTTACGGCATTTTTCTTCCCAAAGTTTAAGATTGGAAGAAAAAGATGATGATATTTTTCTTGAAGCTCCCTTTATGAGCCACAAAAACATTGAAACAACTATCAGGATAAACGGCACAACAACACCGATTTTAAACCATATCCTTTCAGTTATCATTGAAATACCGTAAACCCTTAGCCCCGAAGGAAGTTCTCTAAGAACTTCATATTTTATCCTTCTCTCCCCCGAAATGGTCGATGAAACATTGGGCACTTCTTTAACATTGATATTGACAACAGGAATATTTATTTTATGCCATCCTTTTTCTCTGTTAAAAAAAGCTGCATAGTGTCCTCCCAACGGATATTCACCCGGCTTAAGCCCTTTCAAAATATAATTAAACCTTTTGGTCCCGCATAGTTTGCCACCTTTTATTGAGCTCTCTGTTTTGATGTCCGGCGGGAATATCTGAATCCCTTCAACTTTTGGCAGATCAATATCCGCCTTATGAAGATTGCCGCAACCACTGATAGTAAACGAAACTGAATCAAGAGGGTTTTCCCTGTCAAGAACAACTTCCCGTCTGTCTGCAGAAATTGTAAATTCTCCAAAAACACCACCGGAAAATCCCTCTTCCTCCTCAAAAGGCTTTAAAGGGATGTTAATTGCGGGACTGGAAATAGTATGTCTTCTCGTATTAAAAAAACCTCCGGTTGTAAGATCGACCACCATCTGAGTTCCACGAAGTTGACCGCTCCCTTTTTCAGGTATCAGAACAAATGTTGCAAGGAGAGAATGATCATAAGGTACCTGACCTATCATTATTCTGTTAAAACTGAGCCTCGGCTGAGTTATTTCTTCTTTCCAACTGTTTTCAAATTCAGGAATCTCATAGTTAACAATATTTGATATTGCACCCGGTCTTGTAAAAATATAGTATTTTATCGTAACCGGTTCTCCTTCATAAAAATCGCCTTCCCCCTCAATAACACTTCTGATAAAGAAGTTTTCTGTCCTTTTTTCCCACTCAGTAAGAGGAGCCCTGAGCTTACTTTGTAATCTGCCTTGATCGCTTTCTCCGGGACCTTCGATCAACCCTCCGGCAGGATCTCTGCCGGGATCGGGAGTTCCCATGACAGGGGCATCAAGAACTGTAACAGTAATTGTATTTGATTTTATTTCCCCTTTCTTTTCAACAACTAAAGATGCCGGACCAATAGTAAAAACACCGCTTTTCAAAGGTGAAAGAATATATGAATAACTGATGTTTTTTGATCTCTGCATCTTGCCGTTGATTATACTTATTGATGTGCTGGTTGACTGGGATCTGTTTTCAACATTAAAGTCCTTGAATTGCGGTTCATTGAATTTTTTATATGAACCCTGGGCATTTACAGTAACCCGGAATCTGTCACCAACTGCTACTGTTTTTGAACCGGAAGATATGCTTACTGATGCATCTGCACCATACATACCTGCAAATCCAAATAAAATCAGGAATATGTAAGCCCACTTGCTTTTAAACATGATCATTCGTTATTTTACACAAAACTATTTTTCTCACCAGGTCTGTCCACTTTCCGACCTCCCGTCCTTCTTTAACATGAAAGGTGATATTTGTAAATTTTTCCTCTGGTTAAACTGTTGAAGAATAGTGCTGTCCACTTCCTCTTCTTCTTTCTCATCCTCTTTGTTTTCAGGTAAAGCCGTTGATTCCTCTTCATCTTTCTCCTCTTCTTCCATTTCCTGAGAATCATCGGGCTTATCTTCTTCTTCCCCGCTATCCTTTTCTCTGCTATCTTTTTCCTCTTCCTGATCTTTTTCTTCCGATTCATCCCCCTGATCACAACTGTCCTGATCCTCCCTTTCCTCTTCTTCCTGCAACTCAATAAGTCTTCTGACTATTTCAAGATTGGCGGCAGTATCTTCCGTAGGTTTTTCGATCAAAGATCTTATGAAAAGCTTTTCTGATTCATTTAATTTACCCATTTGAGCAAAGATATTGCCCATATTGTGAAATATTTTGCTTCTTAACTCTCTGTCATCAGGAGTTGCTTCAAGGGCTCTTCCATACTCCAGCAAAGCTCCTTCAACATCTCCTTTTTTAAATTTGGCATTTCCTGAATTATAGTGTGCTTCTCCATTTTTTTCCAATCTTCCGGCTGCTTTTGAAAACTCTTTTTCAGCACTCTCAAAATCACCGGCAGCATAGGATTCTCTCCCTTTTTTACTTTCAGGAGCTTCTTTTTCAAAAGGGGTAAAGGATATCAAAGATAGTAAAGAGAAAAAAAGTACCGCTTTTTTTATCACTCTTTCCTCCTCTGTCCTGAAGAAACTATCATAAACATTAAGAAAACCATTATCCCGAAGAAAAGGGGCACTTGAAATCTTTCTATGAAAACATAGGTTGTTCTTTCTTCTTCTACGACTGACTTTTTAAATTTGCTGATATATTCGGAAATTGACGAACCTCTCCTTAATTCAAAAGCATCAAGTTCACTTATAGCTTTTTGAAAGAACTCCCTGTTCACTCTCGATATTACCGTTTTTCCATTCTGATCCCGGAGATAACTGTCTCCGATCCTTACCGGGGCACCTTCTTCTGACCCAAGAACAAGAACTGCAAGTTTAATATTGTTTTGTTTAAGAAGATTCTTAATTTTTGGAAAACTCATATCGGGATCTTCACCGTCAGAAACAACGATTATGAGCTTGTCTGAATCCCTTTCACTTCTTTTAAGAACATCAACAGCCATTTCAATTGAAACAGCAAGTGCACTTCCCGGTCTTTCTATCATCCCCGGCTCAAGAGAAGATACAACAGTAAGGGCAGTTGTATAGTCATCTGTCAATGGTAATTGAAGAAAAGCACTTCCTGCAAACGGTATTATGGCGACTCTGTCTCCCGATAAAGAAGATACAGCTTCAAAAAGCATGTTCCGTCCCCTTATATATCTCGGTCCGTTTTCATCTTCAGCAAGCATGCTCAGACTCACATCAAAAACTGCGGCAATATCTATCCCTTCGTTTTTAGTCCTTACTTCTTCTCCTCCCATCATCGGTCTTGCTCCGGCAATGGTTAACAGGGACATTGCAGAAAAGATAAGTATCCTTTTAAACCACATTTTTGGTTCGGAAATGTTAAATATTTTATTTTGCTGGGATTTTGAAAAGTGCTTGAAAAAATCGTCCCTTTTTTTTGCTGAATATGTTATCCAGACAAGAAGTACCGGCAGCCACACAAGAATGATAAGAAAGTAACGGAGATCAAAAAACTTCATCTTTCAACCTCCGGATAAACTTTGAAGATCATTCCTGACAATCTTGCAAGGCATATCAGCATTAAAGCAATGAGTATGAATAAAGGGGCATGTTCTTTATAAACCCTTATGCTTCTTGCAGGTATTGCACTTTTTTCAAGTTGATCTATATCGTGGAACGCTCTTTGGAGTTCTTCTGTTGAAATTGACTGATAAAATTTTCCACCGGACATCGAAGATATTTTTTTCAACAGATCGGGGTCTGTTTTTATGTGAACATTTTGATAAGTCATTCTCCCGAACATATCTTTTCCTGTGGGGAAAGGGACAAGTTCATCAGTCCCTATCAAAACGGAATATATTCTTATCCCCTCTTTTGAAGCAATTTCCGCCGCCGTAACAGGACTGATGTTGCCGGCATTGTTGTCTCCATCTGTAAGAAGTATCACTATCCTGCTTTTTGCATTGCTGTTTTGAAGTCTTGAAAGAGCCAATCCTATCCCGTTTCCTATGGCTGTTCCATCTTGTATGACACCTGTTTTTATTTTTGCAAGCAATTCATTGAAGATATCATAATCGGTTGTAAGCGGAACCTGAAGAAAAGCATCTCTGGCAAAAAAAACTAGCCCTATTCTATCATTTTTGCGGGTTCTTACAAAGTCACGAATAACTTCTTTTGCCGCTTCCATTCTGTTTTTAGGTTGAAAATCGAGTGCTTCCATTGAACCTGAAACATCAAGAACTATCATTATATCTTTCCCTTCGACC
This sequence comes from Candidatus Sumerlaeota bacterium, assembly GCA_007136595.1. Lineage (GTDB taxonomy): Bacteria > UBP6 > UBA1177 > UBA1177 > UBA1177 > SLGQ01. The sequence goes on from SLGQ01000056.1 coordinate 5,164, forward strand.
GGAGGACTTATTTCTCTTTCCAGGGTAACAGGACGGGCAAGTGCAAATATGGCAAGAATAACTGCTGCGACATCAAAAAGTTGTGCAAGGCTGTATTTGAAAGAAGAGCTTTTTCTGAAATTACAGAAATTTGAAAAAAGGACTGCTACACCCGCTTTTTTTCTGTTCCTGAGTATGATAACGATTGGAAGAACAAGGAGAAGAAGCAGATAAAGAGGATCAATCAGAAACATTTTCCTCCCCCATTTTTTCAGCACTCTCCACTATTGTTTTAAATCCGTTTATTAAAAGATCAAAATCTTCTTCCGAAAGCTTTTCATCTGCAAATTTGAATCTGTCGCCAAGTTTCAACACAGTGAGTATGTCATTGGAATATCGGGTAAAAAGATCATCTTTTTTCAGATATCTTCTTATTTCAAAAGTTGTCATCTCTTTGTAATTAATTTTCTTTTTAAGCGACATATAATCCCTCAGACCGATAGTTACAAGATCAACAAAGGCTTCATAATCCCCTTCATCTCTCTTTTTCAGAGCATTTTTGATATAGCTCCGTGCAACTTCTTCCGGTGAAACTGGAACAACAGTTTCAATGATCCGTTTCCTTCTGTTTTTAAGGAACTTCCACAAAAGGAACGCAACTAATAAAAGTAACAGCGTTGTTCCTGCGATCCACAAAAGAGAATGATCTTTTTCAAATATTTTTACTGTATCCTTAATATCTCTAAGCATCATGTCAGATTCATCTGTCCTTTTGTTGACGAGCAGTTGTGCCGTTTCTATTTTGAACGATCTCCCGTCAACAGTAAGGTCTATTTCAGGAATTTCGATCTCTCCGGACTGAAGCGTAACAACTTTTATTTCGGTCAATGTTCCGTCCTGAGACGGGGTGACATCTGTAACTGCAACTTTTTCTGTTTCAGATAAAAAAAATGCCGCCATATCTTTTCCCGGTTCAACCGGTATTTTGACAGCTATTTCTTCTCCAAGAAAGAATGTCCTTTTTTCTATTTTCGGTTCTATTATTTTTCCATTTACCATGAAGGTAACAGATATAATAAACAGAGCGACAAAACTTTTCAACGCCTTCTACCTCTTTGCAGTTTTCTGAATCCGTTTACCAAGTCATCCATGAAATTTTCCCTGTTCTCGATCCAAAGCGGTTTAACTCCGAGTCTTTGAAACTCCAGATTTTTCTGATATATAAATTTTTCAAATACATTTTCAGAAGATGTTGAAAAATCGAGCAGTTCTTTACGCCCCGTTTCGGGATCCAAAGTGGATACCGCACCATCTGCAAAAGGAAGATAACTTGAAGGATCTGTTATCCCTACCGGAACTATTTCATGTTTTGAAGCAGCAACAACGAATGATTCCGGCAACTTGTTAAAAAGCATATCTGACAGAAAAAAGGTGAGCGTTTTTCTTTTCATCACTTTATTAAGAAACTTGAACGGGATATCGGTGTCAGTATTTTTCCCTTCGGGTTTTGCAGTTAAGAGGGTTCTTATAACTGTGAGAAGATGGTTCCTTCCCCTTCTTGGAGGAATATACTGCTCAATTTTATCTGAAAAAAGGAGAAGCCCCACTTTATCGGAGTTTTTAATGGCACTGAATGTTATTGCCGCCGCTATTGTCGCCATAACTTCCCTTATCCCGTAACTTCTGCCGTAAATAGTGGACGGTGAAACATCAGCTATCACCATGACTGTAAGCTCTCTCTCTTCACGGTAAAGCTTTATGTATGGTTTATTCATTCTTGCGGTAACATTCCAGTCAATGAGTCTTGCATCATCATTCCTTGTATATTCCCTCACTTCCTGAAATTCAAGCCCCTGTCCTTTAAACAGAGTATTGTATGAACCTTGCAGATAGTTTTCTACTTTCTTTTTAACATTGAGTTCTATCAGCCGGATCTTTTTTAACAGTTCTTCGTTGAGCATCTTTTATCTATGGAACCTCCACTCTGTTAAGGAGCTCGGAGATAATTCTGTCTGTGGTTATTTTTTCAGCTTCAGCTTCAAAAGAGGGTATTATTCTGTGTCTTAAAACCGGATATGCAACTTCTTTTATGTCTTCGGGCGTTACAAAATTTCTTCCATCCATGAAAGCTCTGATCTTTCCAGTCAATATGAGATAAAGGCTTGCTCTCGGACTGGCTCCGACATCTATGAGCTGCTTTATTGTGTTTTCTTTTGGATAGCGGGTTTCAAAAACTATCGCAGTTACATATTTTCTTATCCTTTCATCGGTATATATCGATCTCACAATTTCCTGCCACTGTTTTATGTCAGAAGGCTTGACAATTTTGCTTAAATCCTGAGAAAACTGGTTTTTCTCAAATCTTTCAATTATTTGCAGCTCTTCTTCTCTTGTAGGATAATCAATTAGAACTTTGAACATGAATCTGTCAACTTGAGCTTCCGGAAGAGGGTATGTCCCTTCCTGTTCAAGAGGGTTCTGAGTAGCAAGAACTATGAATGGATCAGGCAGGTCAAATGTTGATTCTCCTATTGTCACCTGTCTTTCCTGCATAGCTTCAAGTAGAGCCGACTGCACTTTTGCAGGAGCTCTGTTTATTTCGTCAGCAAGTATCACATTTGAGAAAACCACACCTTTTTTAACTTCAAAATTTCCCTGATTGACATTATAAATTCTGTTTCCGATTATGTCGGCGGGAAGAAGATCGGGAGTGAACTGAATTCTCTTAAATTCAAGATCGGTCGAATCTGCAAAAGCTTTTACAGCAGTTGTTTTTGCAAGTCCGGGAACACCTTCAAGGAGAATATGACCTTCCCCGATCAAGCCCATTATAAGGGCATCGATCATGTCACTCTGACCCACTATGACCTTTCCTATTTCACTTCTTAAAGCATTTACAGCAATAGACTGCTCTTTGATCTTCTCGTTGATCTGTGCAAAATCCATTATCAAATCCTCCAAAAATAATAAACATCCTATCAACAGAGCCGATACTAATTTTATTCCATACTCATGTCAATTTTTGGAAAAGGAAGGTTTTACCCTGCCAAAAGAATGGTGTTTGCTCAAGAAAACTCAACTTTCGTTGATTTTACAGTTTTTTCAGGCAGAATAGTTTGGACAAACGATTTGCGGGACAACAATTGATGAAAAAAGTGACACTATTTTTTTTCTCAGGAAGCGGAAACACAAGATACTTGGCGGAACTTCTGAAAAACAACATACCTGATAACTTTGATGTTGAAATAAAAGAGGTTGACAAGATCACAAGATCAATTGACTCTTTCAACGATGATTTTGACATGGCGGGCTTTATTTATCCTGTTCATGCACTTAATGCCCCTTCAATTTTTTACGATTTTATAAAAAATTATCTTACAAACGGGAATGGTCGTTCCGCTTTTGTAGTAAGATCTCCGGGAGACCCGTTTTTTAATGGCGGAAGCTGCAAGGAAGTTACAAAGTCTGTTCAGAAAAAAGGGTATGAAGTATTTCACGAAAGTATGATCGTTATGCCTGCAAATATTTTTCTAAGATATAAAGACCCGTTCATTAAGGAGATCCTTGACGCAGCAAAAAAAAGGGTGGAGGCTGTATGCCGCGAGATCGCATCGCTTACACCGGGAAAACAAAATGCCTCTTTTCTCCTTAAATTTATGACATTCATTGCAAGCAGAATTGAAAGTTTCGGTGCTCCCCTTTTTGGGAAAGACCTTAAAGTGAAAAACAGTTGCACAAAATGTGGCAAATGTGCAAAAAAGTGTCCGACTCAAAACATCTCAATGACTCCTGAAAAACCCCGTTTCGGGTGGAAATGCATTATCTGCATGCGATGTATCTACGGTTGTCCCGTGAACGCAATAAACCCATTTGCCTTCTCCTTCTTCAAATTAAAAAAATGGTACAACCTCAAAAACATTGAAAATGAAAACATCAGTAATGCAGACACAGAGTACAGAAACAGAAGATTCTATAGAATGTTTGAAAAATACCTGAAAGATTCAGAATGAGAAAAAAAGAGCTTTTTTTCAGGAAAAAGCTGTCAGAAACACAGGAAAGTAAAGTCATTCACTAAAAATGGATTCACATCCTGAATTGTTCAATTCAAATTAAAAAAGCGGCAGAAAAATCAATGTCATGGGTGGAGGAATAGTTAAAAGCGGATATTTCTACTTTGCTGACAATTTATCCGTACTGATTTCCAAATAATCAAATAGTAGGTCGAAAAAAAGCTTTTCATGACATAAATTTCAGACAGAGTTCTTTTAGTTTGTAATAATTTAAGGGGCAGATGTTATGAAGATGATCATTTTTTTGCTGACAATACTTTTGGCAGCATCATGTGGAGAAGAAACTCTCTGTAATTGTAATTGTGATGATACTGTATCAGGTAAACCGGGGCGTTTTGAAGATTCTACAGAAGATCAGGCTGTTGAAGAACAGGATTATCAGGAGGCTGTTGATCAGGAAGTTGGTCAGGAAATTGATGACAAAGATGTGTATGATGAAGATTCTCCGGATGAATCTCTTGAAGAAAGCACCGGCGACGAAGCAGATTTTGTAGTTGATGAAGAGGGTGGAAATAAAACGCCTCCGGAACCTGTTGAAAACAGTGGAAACCTTGGTGACAGACTGCTTGAAAGTGCTATGAACTGGTTTATAAATTCAGGGTTTATATTTGAAAAAGGTGAGGTTTTCTCAATAAGTTATTCTGATGGGTACAATATAAATTTTGAAATTACAAGAGATCAGGCTCGTGAGCTTTTGCCGGATAATATCAGACCAGTTAAACTTAAGATCCTCGAAAACGAGAAAGAACCAAAATACTACATCTCTTTATACCTTGCAGGAATGGAGTCCAGTGACGCAATGGAGCGGGCTGATGTTTTCACTTATGGCATGGATCATAACGATGAGTTAACTATGTTTTTTCTTGCAGGTGTTATGGAGCTTCCAGACAGAATAAAAAACAGCGACTTTCAGATGGACATGTTTGAAAGAGTTTTGGACCATATGGCAAAAGACTCCCGTACAGGTGAAGCAGCATACCCGCATTACTACTCAGACAACATATCTTCAGATGAAGATACACTCATAATTACCTATGAAGATGCTAAGGTCGAACTTAAAAAATGTGAACCCTTAACTGTTGATAACCGCTTCAGTCTCGCTTTTGTACTGGTTAACAGCCAGATATACAGAACCGATATTGATAGAAATGTTAATTACTTCAACCAGAGTTTTATTAATGCAAAAGTCGAGGAAAAAGATCTGGATTGCGTCGTAGTTGAAAATCCTGAGAATTTTCATCCGATGTTAAAAAAAGAGAACCTTATATCTGTTCAGCGTTACGGCAGCAAAAACAGACAAATTAGATGGTATTTTGAAATGTAACGGAGTGGAGTTGATATGTTAAAAGTTGTTGTTACTATTGCCTTTTCCCTCATTATTTCCTGTGGTGCAAATAAGAACACAACAGAAAACCAGAACGATTTTGAGGATGAACAGGCAGACCATGTTGATGAAAACACAAAAGAAACACCGGACAAAATATATGAAGAAGAAATTACAGAACAGGAACCCGTAGAGCTGGAAACAGCAGACGATGATACTTATGAGCTTGTGGAGTATCAGGAAGAACTTATAGATTTTGATATTACAGATGACGACGATAAACCTGAGGAAGAAAGTGATGTAACAGGAGAGGTGAGTGATTTTGAGTTTTTTCTTGAAGGAAACAACGACTGTTATATGATGCAGGCATATTTTCCAAAAGCTATATTGAAGGAAATACTTCCAAAAGACCTTGAGCTTCCTAAAGATGTTGATATGAAGCTTTATTATCCTGAAACAGAGTTAAAAGAAGGCTTCCATCCGTTTATTGCAAGCTTTTGTCATGGTTCCGATATTCATGATGTTCTTACAAAACAAAGCGTTCCGGAACAAGAAGAGCTCATGTTTTTGTTTCCGGTTGTCTATACCCATGATGACGGAACAAAATATATGTGTTCATACTCACCTGTTTTGTACCTTGATTCCCGTCTCGGTGTTGCCGGTGGACTTTATTACGGGTTGAGAAAAGAATATCGTTCGGATATGGAGTATGGAAGACCATCTGAAACATCAAAATGGTGGCGTATTGAAAATATTCTTGAGGCATCATTTAAACAGAAAGGAGAAGAACTTTCCGATTTACCACATTTTTTCAAACAGATTTTGTCAACTCCGTTTGTCACGATATCTTATCCTCAGCCAATACCAAGAATGGTATTTTATCAGTCAAAAGTATATCCGGAAACAGTTCGGGAAGCAGATGGATTATTCCGGTGGAATTATAAAGATGCTGAAATATCACATGAAAACGATGTCTTATCTGCATATTCCAAGTATTTCTTTACCATGTCAAAACCTATGAATGGAAAGGATTTCTTTGTCGAGTGAACTGTATTTAAAATCAATAAGAAACTGAACAACCATAACTGTCCGTTTCACAGTTAGGTGCACTAATTTGTTTTGAGTAGGGCAGATTTACCGATTGAAATCCAGGATCACTTAGTGAAACAGCGTTCCATTCAAATTCGAAGTAATAAATATCCCCGCATACAAAGCCGTCTGATTCAATGTAAATGCTGACAGGTGTATAAGCTTTAAGTTTAAATTCTGTATTTATGGTTTTTTCAGCATCCAATGTGTCTGTGCTATACAGCCTTTCATTACCCATTGAATCATCAATTTTAAGGTAAAACACGCCGTCATCCGGATATGTAGATGTTCTCGACCCGAAAAGTCCACTTATCTCTTCTTTAACTTTCGCACTAAACCTAAGTGCCTTGAGAACAGTATCCTCTGTGACCATAATTGTTATTCCTGAAAGTATTGCACCGTAATCTGAAACAAAAATACTTGCATTATCAGTATCAAAGAACATCACTCTGCCCTCTGGTTTTATCCCAACAGATGGAAATTCAATTGACTCCTCATGCGAAACAACAACATTTTCAGAAAACATAAAGCTGTCTATCTCTCTAATTTTGCCATAAAGAGGCCAGCGTTTTGTCTGTTTTTCATCAACCACTAGGTCCGCAACAAAAAGGAAGTTAATATCTCCGGGAGCATCAATGACCTTAACACCTTCATTGAATTCAAGAAATCTGGTGTTGGGACCATAGGAAACCTCAGGTTCCGACATTATTATCCTTTCAAAACCATCATATATTCCATTTCCATTTATATCTTGAACCAGCCTCATATTTCTTATCTCAACATTTTCAGATTTGCTCAAAAAGAGGTTTATTACCTCAGGCACATATATCCCTTCACCTTCAGAACTTATCATAATTGCCCCAAGCACAACATCTTTTCCAGTATCAAATATTTCATTTCCCCTGAAAGTCTCCCTTTCTGCTCTGACACCTTCAGTAATAGTTAAATTTACAATTTCCGCATCTTCAAAAGATATCCGGCAAGCACCCAGAAAACACTTATAATGTTCATGGCAATGTTTGTCTTCAAGGCAGTTTTTTTGTCCATAAAGTTGGACAACTGAAAAAAGAAAACTTAAAATCACTATAAATTTGGCAAACATTTCAGCCTCCTTTAAAGGTTATCACCAAAACATATCTTTAGTGACATATTTAAAGGTTTTTTATTATTTTTTTTTGATATGAAAAAACAGGAACAAACATATAAACTTCATTCACGATCCCCCTGCTTCCTGTCACCTGACAACAAATTTTTTAAGATAGTTCAATTTTTATGTCAAATTAATTTTTTATGGTTTTTAGCAGAATGTCCCGTTTGTACAATTAAGAGTTCGGGGTTTTAATTTCAACAGGAACATTGGAGTTGTCATAAGTGCCGTTGCCAAGCTGTCCGTCCTGGTTCTGTCCCCAGCAGTAAACTGTGCCTTTATCATCAATGGCACAGGTATGACGGTGTCCGCAACTGACCGCTTTTATGTTTGTGTTGTTCTCAAATTTAACTTTTGCAGGGGTTAAAGAATCTTCATTATCACCTGTTCCAAGCTGTCCAACTATGTTTCTGCCCCAGC
>SLGQ01000034.1 GCA_007136595.1 Candidatus Sumerlaeota bacterium
AAAGCTTGAAATAATGGATGGTGTAATATACACCTTTGAATGGGCGGGACTTAAAAGATTTAATCTTTCAACACTTGCACCTATATCAACATGGGGCTGGAATCCTTACAATCCGGAATTAAGAGCTTATGATGGAACACTTTATGCCTTTGGCAACAACTCTGTGCAGAAAGTGACATTCAACGGATCAAGCGTAGTTAGAACTGCTATGACAGGCGACAGAGTGGAGCTTAGGAATAATCACACTTATGATGAGTTTACTTTCTTCCCTGACGGCAACGGGATAAGAGTGAGTTATCTCGAAAGACAGTTTTACAAACCCGACTATGATGTCTCTGAATTTATGACAGTTTTAGGTAATGAGAAAATAAACCCTTACAGTGTAAGCATTATGATGGCGGCAAGAAACAATCTAGTTTCAGAAGGAATATTACAACCTGGAGAAGTGACAGATGAAGATCTTGCCCCTACTCATTATTATGTGGTTTTTGAGCCACAGAATAGTGAAGAAATGAACATTTTGCGAGAGTATGACAATATTTTAATTTCTGACTATCCACTTCATTATGAGGTCGTTTATTCTGGCATTTACTATAGAGACCCAGATGTTCCAGAAAATCAACCTACATATCAATATGCCGTTGTCGAGGTTGGTCAGGAATTACCAGATATTCAATACTTTATTCTTAATCACTTGATCCTTGAGCCTGAAGACGAAGAAGATCTGACAACATTCTTTTATGTATATTTTCCAATGCTTGAGTATGAAGCTTATCAGATAGCTGGTGTGTACTTTGACAAATTGCCTGTTTATTCAGGATGGAATCCGTCAGGGATGGTGACGGTTTATGATACCAGCAAGGGGCATAATGTACCAGTTTCAGGGAAAGGGGTTTTTATAAGAGAGACAAATAGCGGAAGAACTTGGCTTATTACGACGGGCGACAATGGAGTGTTTCATGGAAGCACCACCAGGTCTCCTCACATTGAATATTCTATCCAATGGAACATCGGAAATATAATAGGAATTCATCCTGGCGAAGAAAAAAATCTTGCTCGATTTGGTCCATTCAAAAAAACATTTGAAAATTGGATGATAAACATTGAAGATGATGGCGTTCCGGAAAACAGAAACCAGTGGCTGTATGCACACACATATAGAGCCGCAAGAAATTATTTAGACCTAGGTTATGATAGAGGTATAATGGATGCAAACTTTAAAAAACTATCAATAGGAGTATTTGATAGACCGCATCCCGATGGATATGATGGTTATTATCTTTATACTGAATCTATACCTATAAAACTTTTCTTCGGAGGAAGAACATCAACTCGCAGAATGTTTCTCACCACAACTCATGAAATAGCTCATGCTCATCATCATTTTTTTACCACAAGATCATGGCGTAAAATGAGTAGGAGAATTGCGGAGGCATGGGCAATTTTAATAGAGCATGTTTTTGCCAATGAAGTTTATTCTGGTGTTGGTTTTTGGCAAAATTGGTCTCTGAATGATTTTTATTGTAGACATAAAAATATAAATTACTCAGAAAAATATAGTGCTATAGGAGTTGATCTTTACGAACACCCCCAACATAATTTTCCATATACAGAATTCAATCAATCGGAAAGGTATGCTTCTATGGATGACACATATCCTGTTGATAGAGTCGGGGGGTATCCTCTTTTTGTTATACAAGATTCCATTAGGAACATTAGAAAATTCAAGCATTGGGAAGGTAAGCTGAAAAGCATCTATCCTGAAAATGTTACCGAAATTTATTTGGGAGAGTTATTTGACCAATATAAAAAAAAGGAGAATGTAAATTGGAAAAATCCAAGATTAGATCCAGGATGTTGAAGCAAATAATTGTTAGCTTAGTTTTTTTTGCCAGCTCTTTGATCGTTTTTTCTGAAGAAAAAGACTCTCGTCTTGATACGATACAATATGAACCTCTTCTGTCAATTAGAGGAGACAGTTTTTATATATTCAACAATAGTATAGGAACTATCCATTTAGTTTATGGGGAAGAAGGTTCTTTTGAAGAAGTAGTGATTGCTCCTTCCGAACTTTTTTATGCGGGAGAAGGAGAGGGGTCTTCTGAAAGCGACCTTCATCCTATTTTTGAGACTGAAGTTTTTAAAGTTTATTCAAAGGAAAGGTTAATATACAGTTGTCTGAAAAATGGTAACTCGGGCAACAATGTTGCAGACACTGATTACTATATCCCGGTATTGGATTTGGGTGCTCGCTCTATAAAAGTTGCTCCTCTTTTTAAGTGGTGCGGAAATGAACTCTGTGAAGATCAGTGCGGAAATGTTAATGTGGAGGAAGATTGATAATGAAAAAGTTTTTTAAAGCATTAGTCTTAATCCTGTTTTTTATAACGGTCCTTTCAGGTTGTAATTCTGATTCAAACAAAGAAGCAAAAGAGGGAGAAAAAGGTGGCAGGTGTTTTGAAGACAAAACATGCAATGACGAATTGAGATGCATAGAAGGTTTCTGTGTTGATCTTGGAGATATGGCTGATTATCCTGATGTTGATCCTGCTGACAGTGTTCCTGACAGGGAGTCAAATGATGGAGAAAAACCGGATGATGAAGCTAGTGATGACGACGAGAATGGCGAAAACGGCAACGATAATCCGGATCTTATTGATGAATGTGATATTGATGTTGAGGTGCGGAGTAAGGAGGATTTGGATTCCATTGTGAACTGCCGTGTTATAACAGGCGAGCTTATAATTGAGGATACTGATCTGGAAGAGGTTGTGCTGCCTCACCTCGAAGAGGTGTGGGATTACTTTGAAATATTTGATAACCCAAAGCTGAAAAAAATATCTATGCCGAAACTTGAATATGCAGGCTGTATATTTGCAGTTGAGTTTAATCCGGTTTTAACGGAAATTGATTTTTCTGAGCTTAGCTATGTGTCTGATAATATTGTTTTATCAATGAATGATTCGTTGAAAATTATTTCTCTGCCAAACTTTCAAAAAGCTGGCAATACAATTTATATTGATTTCAACGAATCTCTTGAATCCATAGATGCTCCAATGCTCGAAAGTATATTGGAATTTCTTATCATTTACAAGAACGCTTCTTTGCAATCTTTTTCTTTTCCAATGCTTGAAAGCACTCTTGTGCTTCATATTATAAGAAACAGTGTTCTTGAAACATTTGATATGTCATCACTGGTTGAAGCTCTTGGTATTACGATAGCATATAATCCCAATTTGCCAACTGAAATTGCGGAGGCACTTGTTAAACAAGTTGATGAAGCCGGAGGTGTGGCAGGAGACAACAATGAAATATGCGAAAACAAGGACAGCACAGTAAAATGTAGCGAGGATTACGACTGGGACTGGGAAGGAGATTGGGATGACAACGGTGGTGACGGTTGTATGTCGGATACTTATCAGTGTTCCGGAAATCTTCTTTATGTGTGTGAAGATGGTGCATGGAAAC
>SLGQ01000230.1 GCA_007136595.1 Candidatus Sumerlaeota bacterium
AGATTTAGGAGAATTTGGAGAATCTATTGTTCTCCTTAAAGATGCCGAAAATCTAATGCCAAACAATTTTTATATTATTAGAAATTTAGCTGTTATTTATCACAAAACAGGACAAATATCCAAATCTGTTGAATATTTTGAAAAACTGCTGGAAATCAAAAAATCTCCAGAAAATATAGTCCTTTACTCAAACCTTGTTTATAATGAAAGGATCGTTGAAAAGTTCCCGACAACTATTGAGTTATTAAGTGAGCTTGTTGAACATCTGGAATCTGACAAACAATCTAAACACAAAGCTGTTTCTTTAAAAACAATTATTCTCTGTGATCTGAATAAGTTCAATGAAGCTTTTGAATTCATTGATAAGTATCTAAAAGAAGACCCGTCCAACCCGTTTTATCTTTTGACAATGGGAGTATGTAATTTAAAAAACAAAAATAGTGAAAAGGCAATTGAATTTTTTGAGAAAGCCAAATCAAATATTTCTTCCGAAAGTGATTATTTTCTTAGAAAAATGGTTGCGGAAAGGTTGTTTAATCTGCAACGATTCGAATCAGCATCGGAAGTATATGAAAGTTTGATACAGAAACCATATACTTATGACGAAACAGTATTAAAGCATTTAACTTCTTTATATTATTCTGAACGAAATAAAGAACTTCTTGAGATTTGTAGAGAACTTCGTGATCAGCATGGAATTGATGAAAAAATTACTCCATTAGAAATCAATGTTCTTGAAATAAAAGGAGACATTCAGGAAGCATACGATCTCTCTGAGCTTTACTTAAAAAGCTTTGACCATATTCATGAAAGAATCCGAAACGCTATGATATTGTGGCGCTTTAATGAAGATGCTAAGAATGATAAGCTTGACAGATTCCTTTTAGATTTTGATCTGGTCAAAATAAAAGATCAACCGATTGAGCTCTGGAAAAAGTTGAGTTTTCTCTTTGATAAAAGAAGTCTTTTCAACAATGATGTTCACAGTAAATATCTTGATTTCTCTTACGAAATGAGGAGAACTTTTTATAACGACATCGAAGTTCATAAGCTGTATTACTTCAATTTCATTACAAGATTTCAGGGTTTGATCAAACGGGTTGATAAAATTGAAAACAACTGTCATGTCCAGATAGAAATAGAAGGAAGTGGAAAATTTGATTTTATAATTGATGATAGATCGGATGTGTCCTCGGAAAAAAAGGAAGTTACGACAGATGATCCGAGAGCGCAAAAAGTTTTAGGTCAGAAAAATGGATTTAAATATACATACAGAGAGTCTCCCTTCGGAGACATTGTTGCACAAATTGTCGATTTTGGAAGCAAATATGTTTTTGCTTTGAGAGAATCAGAAAAAATTATAGATCAAGCTCCTGATGCCCGAGGGTTTTATAAAATAAAATTCCCGGAAAATGAAAAAGGAGAACTGGATGCTCCAGCTTTTTTCAAACTTCTTGAAAGCGGCAACAAAGAATGGAAAAAAATATCAGAAGCAAGAAAGAATCTTTACATCTCAAGAAGGATTCCGCTTTCTTTATATGCCAAAGCTGAACAAAAAAACATTATTGAAGCCTGGTTAAAAGTTACCAAAGATAAAGATTTCGGAGTTTTTTCCACAACTGGAATTGCAAAAAATGTTTATCCTGTGTTGAAAGAACTGCTTTTCAGACAGAAAGATATTTCGATCGTGATTGATCTTATTTCAATAATGACACTTGTTGCAATTGATGATGAAAATATAATTTCAGAAAATTACAAACCTTTCCTTATTCCGCAATCTTCTAAAGATTTATTAACCAACATATCCACCCATTTTCCAAACAGTCAGGAAGTTCTGGATCTGGCAAGCAAAATAAAATATTGGATTGAGAATTACTGCAGGATTGAAAATCCGCTTTCTATTGTCAGCAAAGAACTGATTGAACCTTTAGGAAAAGAGTTTGCTGATCCTCCAAGCCTCGCAAAAGAAAAAGGAGCTTTTTACTATTCAGACGACACTATCCAGAGAAGTTTTTCAGAAACCAGTGGTGTATGGACGGAACTCTTACTTATGGATCTGCTTTACAAAGGAAAAATTGATGAAAACAAGTTCAAAGACATGATGATTAAACTTGCTGAAATGTATTACTACAGAACTGTGGTCAACTCGGACATCCTGATTCATGCCATAAAAAACACCAAGGGCAAGATTAATTCAACAATTGAAATTTTACTTCATTATTTTTCTGCTAACATTTATGATGAGGATTTCTCAATACTTACAGGAACAGATTTTCTCATTGAACTGCTTCAGCAAAATTTCTTGTCAGATTTTAAAAAACGAATTATTATTAACGAGTTTCTTAATGCATTCTTTAAAAACAGAATGGGAAGAAAGATGGCCATAAGTAAATTTGAATCAACCATTAAGCATAAATTTCAGTATGACTCTTTAAAAAGAGACTATTTAATCGGAATGCTTCGTGACTGGGAAAAAACTCATTTAACAGTTTAGGGGAACAATATGAAACTGATTCTTAAAAATATCGGAATAATTAATCAGGCGGAAATAAACCTAAATGGATTGACTGTAATTGCCGGAGACAACGACACAGGAAAAAGTTTTGTTGGAAGAACTTTGTTCTCAATTATAAAAGCATCAAATAATTCAGGAATTATTTTCACGGAAAAATTAGAAAAAAAAATAATAGATATCGTCCAGGAAATATATATAGAAGTGCGGAAAAATCTGGAAAAAGAAGGGAGCAAAGATTTATTTGACATTTTGAATCCGGGTTCTTTTATAAAGGAGCTTAAAAGTGCTGTCATTTCTGAAAATGTGTTTAAAATTGACGATGTTATTCAAAAAAGAACCTCTTTTATAAGAACATCCTCATTAGAAAAACCTCTGCTGGAAGCTTTGCACTTAAAGCTTGAAGAGTTGAGGTCTGTCTTGGATATTAATAACTCAGAAGAAAAAAAGAAAATACACAGCAAAGCCTGTAAAGAAATACTACAAAAGGAATTTAGTTCCCGTATTAGAAATATCCACACTAAAAACAATGGTGAAATATATTTTTCAGAAGGATTAAATCAACTTTTAAAGATAACTCTGTCAAATGGAAGTATTGAGGTTGAATATTTAGATAGCTTGCTTGTTCCAACTGCGACTTTAATTGAAACACCTTTTATCTTGCAAATGAAAGGGCTTTTAGGAGACTATAAAAAATATCTTCCTGTTCATATTAGCGATCTTTTTGAAAAACTTACCGGAAGTATAGGATATTTTGACGAAGACATGTTTCTGAAAAAAATTGAATCTACAATTCAAGGTGACTGGGATTATAATATTGAAAAAGATGATTTTGTATTCACAAAGGAAATATCAGGAAAAAAGCAACCATTTGAATCTATTAACACCGCAACAGGAATCAAATCTTTCGGTGTTATTTCATTGCTGAAAAAAGCCGGCGTTCTTGAAAAAAGATGCGTTCTGGTCATTGATGAACCGGAAGTTCATCTTCATCCGAAATGGCAGGTGGAATACGCAAAAATAATCATTGAACTGGTCAAAGAAGGAGTGATCGTTCTCGTAACAACACACAGTCCTTATATGGTTCAGGCATTTTCAGTATTTTCAAAGGAAGCGAATATTAAATCCGATTTTTATCTTTCTCATAAAAACGAAGAAGGGACAGCAAAAATGGAGAATGTTTCTGAGGACATAAATAAAATATTTCTTCAACTCTCAAAACCGCTAAATGAAATAGTGCGGGGAAAGAAATATGCTCCATAAAATTGAAACATTTGGAAACCAGAAGGGATTCTTCCAGTACACAAAAATTGGGCTTTTAAATTCCACGCCAGTTCAAAACACAAAAACAGATGTTATTGATTTCGATAAAACTAAAGATGTTTTATGTAAAGGAGATCGTCACCAGCCAAAATCCTGTGATGCTTTAAAATTTGTCTGTGAACAGAATAGACTCGATTTTCTCGAATTAAAAAGTGTCGCAAACATCGTTAAATATAACAAGCCGATTGAGAAATCTATAGAAGACATTAGATTTGCAATTCCTAAAAAGATTGAAGGTTCAAACCAGATAATGAAGCATATTTTATACCACGAAGAGTTATCGTTGTCTCAGGTAGAATTTTCAGAATATGATAATTGTTCTAAGAATTTTTATCTGATTGTTGATCACGATATTTCCCAAGATGGGTTTTCCACTTTTTATTTTGACATGGTTTTTGCTTCCGCTTTTAGACAAATTGAAAGTGATAATCCTATAATTGTTAAAGGACTGATGGACATTGACAATATGTATGAGAATCTGATTTAAAACACACCGTGCAGCAAACATTCAAAGACTACATCAGTTTTGTCGCAACTCACTACATATATTGATTCCTGAAACATTTAGCAACTTGACAGTATAACTTTTATCAAATAATTCTTTGATTTTTATTCTTTATCCATTTCAAGTAAAAATTTCCACATAGGCATAACATTGATGACGCCGGATTCTGTTTCAATGGTTTCTTCAGTTTCTTTTGTAACGATAAAGGAGCTTTTTATTTCCATTTCAGACATTGCTTCTATCAGTGATGCTGTTTCTCTTTTTTTTGTTTGAGGGTCAACCAGTGTTTCGCATACCTGAACCAGAATATATTTTTTGTCACTATTTTTAGCAATAAAATCAACCTCCTTGCCGCTTTTTGTTTTGTAGTAATGAATGTCCGGCGTTCTTCTTCTTAATGTAATATAAACAAGGTTTTCAAGCAAATGTCCAATGTTATGAAGAATACCTGAAGAGACAGAGTTCGCAAATGAATGGTCTATGCAATATATTTTTTTGGGATTAGTGTTTTTTCTTGCAAGGGACGCATCAAATATTTTAACTGTAAACAAAAAATAGGCATCTTCAAAAAAATCGAGATACTCTGAAACTGCGGACTTGGGAACAGTGTGTCCGAGTGCTTTTAAGTAGCCAGTCAAATTATTTATGGAATAAAGTGAAGCGTTATTGTCTATCAACCATTGAGCGAGGTCTTTTACTGCTTTCGGATGTGCAATATTATGTCTTTCGATCAAATCTTTAAAAAGGATCGCATTGAAATATTCCTGATGAATTTTTATGCGGAGTTGTTTTGAAAGTCCGGCAACTTCAGGAAAACCACCACATTCCCAATACTGTTCAAATACTTTTTGCACGATTAATCTTTCTTTTGCAGCTAAATTAACCTGATAGTTGATACCTGAAAACCTCAAATATTCATTGAAAGAAAAAGGAAACAGTTCCCAGGAAAGAGCCCTTCCTCTCATTTGTGTAGCTATCTCTTTTGAAAGCATTTTTGCAGAAGACCCTGTTATGAAAACTTCACATTTTTCAGTCCTTAGTATCCGTTCTACAAAAGATTCCCACCCTTCTACTTCCTGAATTTCATCGAAAAAACAATATACGGTTTCTGCGTTTTTCTTTTGAGGGTATATTGAAAAATAAGCTTCCGTAACATCCGACAGTCCTTTTTTGTCAATAGAGTGAATCCTGTTGTCAAAAAAGTTAATATAAAGAATATTTTCCTTTTTGACTCCTGATTTTATAAGTTTTTCCATTATCTGAAAACTGTATGTTGATTTACCACATCTTCTCACACCGATACACACAGTTGCTTTGCTTTTAATGAAAGAAACTTTGATATCTCTCTTGATCCCTGTATAAATCACCCTTCTTTGTGCATCAAGGATCATTTCCTTTAAAACATTGATCATTATAACCTCTTATTAAATGAGCCTGAATTTATTTCTACCACATTTTCTCAAAACTGGCAAGATTTTTTACCGGTTTTCCGGCAAACCGGCAACATATGTTTCCAGTATTGGGCGAAACCGGCAAGATTTGTTGCCGGACGCAGGGTGTTTCCTTTCTCAGAAATTGATCTCTACTGATTCTTCTGTGCAGTTTCCGTTTTCGTCACAACTTCTTGCTGAAAGGGTATATTTTCCGGGATCAAATAGGGCGGGATCAATGGGTTCGGTCATATTTCCTGCAATATCAAATGCCGTAACTACAACAAAAAACTCTCTTTTAAAGTAATTTCCTAGACTGTAACTTTCTCCATCCATCAGGCAGAGATAGTAGTCACACACAAAAACTTTTTCATCACTGTCCATCATTGCTATAAAATCATATCCGGGGTGATGAAAAACAATGTTTTCATCCTCATCATAAATATAGACCTCTGAAAACCTTACAGGATTAGGCCACGGATCAAAATCTGTATAATCGTGTGCTTTTACTACAACATGGAACGGTTCATCCGGTTCACTGGATAAAGTTTTCGTTCTGTTGTCATCTATCAGAAAAATTTCTTCGATAACAGGTTCTGTGGAGTCAACTTGCGGTATCATCAAAAGTGCTGGATTTATCTTTATTTTATCCTGATTCATAATGTTAAGGTGTATGTGATGAAAAAACTTCTCGGAAAAAGCGTCCGGCATGGGCCAGAAAACAATTTTTCCAAGCACCTCCCCTTCCGGGATCAGCTCTCCACTTTCAAGAGCTTCATGAATTTTTTGCGGCACTGTGTTTTTATCAATATGATGATACTCAAAGATCAGCCCGTTCACAGTTTCCACAACAACCTCGAAATAAAGAGGATTTTCCCCTACAAGTTCTGTTCTGTAGTAATCTATTTTGGTGACCCTTCCTGAAATTTGATTATAAACCTCTGTAACTTCGGGCATGATAATATCTATTCCGTGATGAAAATATGCACCCTCATAGTTATCTTCTTCTTCGGCATAATTTTGAAAATTGACAGAATTGTGTCCTACCGGATGGGGCTCATCCTGAGGTTCAAAGGGCCACAGCATTGTTCTTACAGGAACAAGTAAATAATGATCTATATCGGTAAGCAACTCATCATCACAAATTTGACAAATTTCACTTCCTTCCAACCTTATCTCAAGAAAACTCTCATTTTCAACACAATCCATACATTCAGCAATATCAACAAGTTCAAGCAATATTTCCCGCAAAAAACCAACATCTTCGGCAAACATATCAAAAGAGGTGTCAACATGGTTGAAATTTCTTTTTACTGAATTGTCAGAAAAATCAGCAACTGCTGTCTGATAAACAAAAAAATCTTCCATTCCGGAAAAAGGAGAAAAGCTTTTAACTCTTTTAACAGATTCAATATTTATCAACTTTTCGTCATCATGTTTTTCATCATCAGAATGATCGATATCGTTCAGCTCATCAGTTTCATCATCAGAAAATTCATCCGTTTTCAAATTTGTGTCACACCCTGAAACCAAAATAAAAACAATAATTAAAATAAAGATCTTCATTGCCAACCTCTTTAAAAACCTCTTTAGCTTATCTCACAGATCTTTTTTTTGCAATACTACGGAAATAAAAAAAATTTCATTTTGATTTTTAGTTATTTTTAAGTATAAAAGCGTAGATCATTTGGGGAGGTGAACATGAAAGTGAAAAGTCTTTTAAACTTAACTATTACAGCGGTTTTTGTTGTTTCTTTGTTGATTTCCGGATGCAAAAACGAGTCAGTTCTGCCGGAAACAGAAAACAAAGATGATCAAAGCCCGGATGAAACAATTGTTGAAGTCCAGGATGAAAACGATCTTGAAGGGGTTGATGAAGAAAATGATGCCCCGGCAGAAGTGCCGGATGATGGGACCGAAGAAATGGTTGATGATCCTGAAGAAAACGATGTTGATGAAGTTCCTGATGATCCGTTTACTCCAAGCGACGAACCATGCACTGTGCTTTTTGGAAGACCGAGTGAAGATACGGGCTTGGGACCAGATATGTGCCAACCTCTGTGTAACTGTGAAGGAAAGTTTTTTGAGCCACCTGTTTATACGAAAGAGATGGTTGATAAATTTTCAGGGAAAATATTGAAAAATCCTCCGGATCCGTTAACTTCGGATCCTTATGACAAACCTGATGATAATGTTCCGCAACACGATAAATTTTGCGGAGTTATCCTTGACAGTGATGATCCTGAATACTATTCACTTGCAACTTATGATACACTCGAAGAGCTTGAGGCAGATGGTGCAATTTTAACCCATTACGGAGCATGCGGGTTGTGTTCTCCGCTTAACAATCTTGCGGTATATATCCTCGTGGGAGATCTTACCGGACCTGTCAGACAGTGCGGTCTTGACAATGTAATAGGAGGCAGCAAAGAAAAAAACATTGAATGCCTGATGAAGCTCGGATTTGATTACCCTTGTGCCCAGATATGGTATTACAACACCAGTCACACCCGCGGTAAATGCTGGGCACCATGTATGGCTGCATTAAACCAGCCTTACCACAAACCTGACGGATCTCTTAACGATTGTATTCAGTGTGATGAAGATAACAGCGGAGATGTATTTAAAGCAGTTGCAGGAAGAACGAGGAGAAATACAGGACTCCCTGCAGCACTTTGCAGACCGTGCTATGAAGCTCTTCCAGTTTTTCATTTCTATGATTAAGCAGAAAATTACTGAAGATCCATTATAAAAGAATCAAGCATCAGACAGGAATTGCTTTTCAGAGGAATTATTTTAAATTGAGCAACTCCCCGGTCAAAATGTTTGTTGAAGTTAAACCATGTTCTTTCCTGATTTTTTGAATAAGAACTGAACACTCCGACCGATTCTCCGTTTATACGGAATTCAAAATCTGCTCCGCAGCTGTCTGAAACAAAAAAGAGGTTTCCATGATAAAACCCTTCTTCAAGAACAGGGTGGCTGAAATCGTAATAACTTCTTTCGTGCAGATCATCAAAACGCATTGCATAGACACTTCTGTTTGATGTTGAAACCTTCAACTGTTTTACAGGATAGAATTTTTTATCTTCAATTTCCTGCTCTGCAAAGTTTACCCCGTAATCAGGCAATCCGGTCAGCGGCAGCCTTTTGTTTTCAAATTCAAAATAAATTCTGCTTCTTTCCACTCTGTAAAGAGGACTTATAACAACCTTGTGGGAAAGTTTCGGAAAGTAGTCGATCACATAAACCCCTTCGAAGCTCCCTCTTTCCATAAAGTATGCGGCAGAATATTCGTTCTGTTCATCAAGATCGAGCAAAATAAGGTTGCCCCTGTCATCGTAAGGAGGTTTTGTCATAAGATTAAGGAATATGCTCGGATAAAACCTGGGAATGAAAATAATGCTGTTTTCAATCCCTTCATCTTCAATGGCTCTTTCTATGTATCTGTCGGTATCCCAGAAAGACTTTGAGTATTGAGGTGTCAGAGCAGGCATTATAGTTGTCATCAGAAATGCAAAAATTGCAATTGGAACCGTTGCACACAACCCTTTCCAGTAACGGTTTCCTGCATCAAATATTTTAAAAAAACCATAACCCGCAGGAATAAGGAGAAGTGACGCAACTTCAGCAAAATATCTTGGTCCGAAAAGATTTCCGGGCAGATAAAAAAGATAGTATCCCGCAAAGAAAAAAATGAAAAATATTGAAATCATGAAGTTCTTTTTGAAAGAAAACATAAAGGCGGCAATAAGGAAAATAAATATTAAAGGGTGTCCTGTCAGATTGAAGTTCATAAGATTTATTCTTGTAAAAGCTATCCAGAAAGAATATACCGGGGTCAACCCTTCTTCAGGCAGGTAGTAACCTTCCGTATTGGGACAGCCTGTTCCAAAGCCCAGTCTGTGGCAGTAAGGATGCGGCTCTCTAATAAGAAAATATATGTCCTGAGGAAATATTGTCGGATGACCGGTATAAAAAATATTGTGTCCCATAAGAAGAAAGCCGGTAAGAATAAAAGGGACAGTAAATACAGCCATCTCTTTCAGACCTCTCTTTTGGAACAAGAGAAAAACTATTGAAGCTCCATAGAAAAAAACTGCATTCTGAGGTCTCACAAAAAGGAATACCGCCCCGCATAAACCTGCAAAAAAAACAGATTTAAGAGAACTGAAACTGAAAAGAAGCCATATTGCAATAAGGGTAAGCATCAAATTAAAAGTATGGGTCATAAAAGAACCGCCCATAAACAGATAAAATGATGAAAAAACAGCAAAAAACATGGCAAAAAGCGAAGTTCTTTCGCCACTGTGTCTGTCAGCTATCTTTCCGAGAAAAAACACAGAAACACCGTTGCAAAGAGGGGTGAACAAATGTGCAATGCCAAGCAATTCAAACGGAACAAGAAAAATGGAAAATCCGGGCAGGAACAATGAAAAGTATCTGCCATCTATCATAACATTAAATGTGTTCTGATAGTGTTCATAAAGTTCACTTGCCGGGATATGAAATCGTCCCGTTTCTATGAAAACTCTTGCCGTCCACAAAAAATGTGCTGCATCTATCACATGAGGGATCGAGTCAAAAACAAATATTGAAATTATTGCACACAGAAAAAAACCGAGAAAAGGGAATATTTTATATCTGTGTTTCGTTATGAACTTAAAAACCATGCCGGAATGATACGGAAGTAAAGCCGCCAGAACCATTGATGAAATAAAAACTATCAGAAAAGTGATATGAAACCGGGGATAAAAAGCAGTAAAAATATTCCAGAATCTACCCTTTGTTCCCCAAACAAAAAATACAAGAAAAAAAAGGAGAGCAGTTATATAACCTGCAAATTTTTCAATTTTCTTCGACATCTATCTTTTTCAGTTCGAAGCCGAGCTGTTCTGCCGCTTTAGCTGCATCACTTTCCATGACTTCTTTTTTTCTGTTTTCAATGTATTCCAACCTTTTCTGCTCATCTTCGTCATATAAGGAAGAATCTTTTTCAGATCTTTCCAACCTTATTTCCAACCCTTTCCTACCACTGAAATAATTTTCAAAATTTTCTTTAAGGCTTTCTGTTATATCTTTTGACGCCATATCCATATTGAGGCTAATAGTCACAGTTATGAGGAAATCATCTTCACTGTATGGAATTGAATTAAAAGCACCGTAAAGAAAAGTATTTTTTTCTTTGAGAAAATCTGTAAACCCTTTCCATGAATAATCTCTTTGTATTTCAATTACCGGCTGTTCTTCTGCAACAGGTTCCTCCGGTTGAGCCGGTATTTCTGTTTCAGTTTCATCACTTTCAACTTTTGCCGGGTTTTCCGCTATTATTTCTGTTACTTTTTCTTGTTCTTTTGCAACAGTTTCAACAGAAGGTATTTTAGCTGAAAAACTGTTGAAAAAAGATTTAAAGTCAGCCATTTTGGGAAAGTTGGAAGCGGTAATCACAGAAGCTTCAAAGATCATAAGTGAAAAATCGGTCGTTTTGATCTTTTCATATTCGTCATTCCAGAATCTGAAAAGACGGATCCAATCTGATACGGAAGCTTTTTGGGAGCACTCTTCGATCCATTTTTTTTCTTCATCTGGAACCTGCAGAAAGTCATGATTTTTCAACTCACTGTAAAGCACTATATGGTGAATAAGAACCAGAATATCTCTTGCCGCTTTTTCTATTGATTTCCCTGTTTTATAAATATCTTCCACCATTTTTACAGCAGAAGCGGAATCACACTCGACTATTGATTCAACTATCTGCCGCAACTGGGATTTATCCGAAGCTCCAAGTATAAGTGCGGTTTCACTTTCGGTTATTTTCCCTTCTCCGAAAGTTATCAGTTGCTCAAGAATGGTCTGACTGTCACGCATGCTCCCCTCACCTTCTCGGGCAATGGCATAAAGAGCTTCTGTTTCGTACTCCATTTTTTCGGCATCAAGTATTTTTGCCATCTGAGAAACTACATCATCGATAGAAAGTCTTCTGAGATCGTATCGTTGACAGCGACTGAGTACAGTTGTCGGAATTTTCTGGGGATCTGTTGTTGCAAGTATGAAAACCGTGTGGGAGGGCGGCTCCTCAAGTGTCTTGAGCAAAGCATTGAAAGCCGACTTGGAAAGCATGTGAACTTCGTCAATTATATAAACTTTGTACTTTGATTTAACCGGAGAATAAGAAACATTTTCCTTAATGTTCCTGACATCATCGACCGAATTGTTGGAAGCCCCGTCAATCTCAATGATATCAGGGCTTTTACCTTCCATTATTTCACGACAGTTTTCACACACATTGCAAGGCTCACACCCTTTTTCAGGATCAAGACAGTTGATCGTTTTAACAAGAATTCTTGCCAGGGTGGTTTTTCCCGTGCCTCTGATCCCCGTAAAAAGATAGACGGGGGCTACCCTGTTGTTTAAAATGGCATACTGCAATGTTTCCGTTATATGGTTCTGTCCTACAACTTCATTAAATTTTAGGGGGCGCCACTTTCTTGCAACAACTTGATAACTCATAAATGCTCCTAATTGTAAAACAACTCAAAGCATTATATTAAACTCTTTTCAACTGTAAAGAAAAACAGATGCCGTTAAAATCAACTTATGATATGACTTGTCAATATCTTCTTTATTTTTCATTTTTTTTCTGATATGTTGCTAACGGTGTTGTGTGATTATTGTGACCGGAGGGTTGATGTCTGTTGCGGCAAATGCTCTTGAAACCCCTATGATGAAGCAGTATCTGTCGTTCAAGGAGCGTTATCCTGATGCGATTCTGTTTTTCCGTCTGGGTGATTTCTATGAGATGTTTTTTGAAGATGCCGTAATTGCTTCAGAGATACTGGGGATAACTTTAACGACAAGACACAAAGATGCAGATATTCCTCTTGCAGGAATTCCGTGGCACAGTGCCGATGCCCACATAAAAAAGCTTCTTGAAGCAGGAAAAAAGATAGCAGTCTGCGAACAGATGGAAAAACCTGACAAGAAGAAAAAAACTGTCGAAAGAGCGGTTGTAAGAATTCTTACTCCCGGAACAATTGTTGAAGAAAGTTCGCTTGTTGAAGAAAAAAGCAACTGGCTTCTGGCATTGAGTTGTGACAAGTCAGGTGCCGGAGCGGTCTGGACAGATGTGAGTTGCGGAGAAGTTTATTTCGCACAGTGCTCAAAAGACGAGATGGGCGACCTTATAAGAATGCTTTCTCCCAAAGAAGTGATCCTTGCCGCACCTGTTCCCGGTTTCTGCGGAGAAGTAGTTGACGAAGAAAAGTTTGACTACTGGGTTCCTTCGGAAAATTCAGTTAAGTATCTTGAATCATATAAAGACAGGCTTGATTCTCAAT
>SLGQ01000072.1 GCA_007136595.1 Candidatus Sumerlaeota bacterium
AAAAGCTTGAGCGTTACTATCAACCTTCCGGAGTCTGACCATAATGAAACAGGGTTCTTTGTTAAAAAGAGCTTGAAGCTTAATGGCGATGACCATACAGGAGCAATTTCTTTCGGTTTGCTTGAAGCAGATAATGAAATTGAAATAGAACTTGAATATTCTGCTGTTTCAGGAACCATAACAAAAAAGGATTGCAGTGATGAAGCAATTTGTTTTGCGCCGGTAGCTCCTTATATTCCAACAGATCCCTATGGAGTTTCCGTGAATAGCGGAAAACTTCAGGTTACATTTAATTCGCCCGATACCGGGGTAACATTCAATATGTACCGTGACGGAGAAAAAGTAGCTGAAAATGTTACTTCTCCCTGGGTTGATGACAATTCAGGTGACTATGCAGACAACTCTTACTGTTATTCAGTAAGTGCCGTAAATTCTGCCGGCAATGAAAGTCATGTGGCAAATCCTGTTTGTTACTGGGGAAATGAATTTGACAGAATTTTGAAGCTTGAAACGGACGCTTTTGATCAAAGCGGAGATGCTTTTAATGATCATGGAAGAATGCAGTTTGGAGACTGGGGGTTGCCGGAAGCAGAACTTTCAATTGCTTCTTTTACTCCCAATGTGACAGGAAAATATCTTGTTCAAATAGAGTACGGCAGTGGAAGACCTATAGATACCGGAATAACAGCCTGCTTTAAAGAGATAGAAATAACAGATTTAACAGACAATTCAAAACAAACTTCATTTGTTGTAATGCCCCATCTGGGTTTGAATGACTGGGCAAGATGGGAAAATTCATCTTTTGGAGAATTTGATCTGGTTGGCGGAAGAAATTACAGAGTTGTTATAAAAGATGCAATGAACATGTCATATTTTGATCACTTTCTTCTTTATACCGGACATGAAGCAGGAGGAGGAACCGGTGTTTACAATCGTGCAAATATATCAACTTTAAAGTTTCTCATTAAAGAAAGTGAATAGTGAAATGTAGTAACGGGTTAAAATTAAGAGGTTTTTATGAAAAATTACAGCTTTCTCAGATTGCTCGCGGGAGTGGTGCTCATTTTTGTTGTTTTCCCTTTGCTTTCAGAAGATCCTGAAAGTGAAAGAGGTGTTGTTTTCGGATCTTACGGCAGAGTTCAGCCGGCAACTGATCTTGAAGGTGGAAGCCCTAAATGGGTTAATATAGTCAGTCACGGAAGCCGTCTTGAGCAGGGAAGTTATGTGGAACTTGATTTTGCATATCTTTTTCCCCAGTCAGGAGACGGACCTCTCTTTGATTTTGTTTCAACCCTTGCGTTTTCTGAAAGTCTTTTTCACGGAAGTGGAAAATGGGCGGCACTAAGTACAATAAGAAACCTTTTTGTAAGAGCTGACAATGTTATATGGAAGCCTCTTGGAATGTGGGTAGGAAGCAGAATGTACAGGGGTGATGATATTTATCTTCTTGATTTCTGGCCCCTTGATGAAGCTAATATGTACGGTGGTGGTATAGGACTCTTTTTTGATGATTTTTCAGTTGAATACTATATCGGGTTTAACAGGCTTGAAACTGATTGGCAGTATCAGGAAAAAAGGGTTGTTGCTGAAACTTTCGGAACTGAAAGCATAACATGGATGGACAGACAGAGACTGGTTACAGGTCTTAAATACCAGCACGATCTTTCTTTGAATGATAGTGGTCTGGGTATGAAATGGAAACTTTTCGGAGAGTTTCAAAGAATAGGTGAAGGTGACAAATATCTTGATCCGGTTGATACTGATAACCAGATAGTGTATCCGGAAGATTTCGGCTGGTCGGTAGGTGCTCAACTTGGTTTTCACGGTTTTGCCCCTAACAGCTTTTCCCATCTTTTTGTCAAATACTCAGGGGGACTTGGAGCCTATGGACTTCTGACCGTTCCTCATGGATTTGATATTAACTACAAAACTACGGATGCAAGAGAATTTTTGCTTGGATTTACACTTAATCATGAAATGAAATGGCTTGCCACAATGGCGGCAGGCTATGTGAGATATTTTGAAGATGCCGATTCAAACAAATATGACAATGATGATTACTGGGAATACATATTTGTGATCCGTCCCCATATAATTCTTCATAGAAACTTTTATCTTGCTTTTGAATTTTCCCATCAGTTGAAAAAAACTAACGGATTGCATCAGTTGCC
This sequence comes from Candidatus Sumerlaeota bacterium, assembly GCA_007136595.1. Taxonomy (GTDB): domain Bacteria; phylum UBP6; class UBA1177; order UBA1177; family UBA1177; genus SLGQ01. The sequence goes on from SLGQ01000072.1 coordinate 2,172, forward strand.
TGATAACACACACAAAAACCTTGTGCCTCAGGTAACAAAGTTTTCCATTCTTCCACTTGTAACAATAGGGGGTGGAAGCTATGAGAGACCGCAACTCAGGGTTGTTTATACAACGGCTATTCAGAACGATGATGCCAAATATTTATACCGTCCTGAAGATGTAAGGTCGCAGAAGTCGGTAATGCACTATTTCGGTCTTAGTGCCGAATGGTGGTTTAATGTAGGTCACAGGTAGGAGGATACGATGAATATTTTAAACAGACTTTCCATAATTTTTTTTCTTTTTCTTTTTGTTATTATTTCCTGCATAGATCTGAGTAAAGTTGAAGGGGAAATAGAGATCACAAACCATGTTGAAGACTGGCGGGATGAAGTTATTTATCAGATCGTTACAGACAGGTTTGCAGATGGCGATGTCAATAATAATTACAATGTAAACAAGAAATCTCTTGCTGCATGGAACGGTGGCGATTTTCAGGGAATAATCGACAAAGTTGACTACTTGAAAGATCTTGGAGTTACTACTGTCTGGATAAGTCCGATCGTAAAAAATGTTTTTGAGGATGCTGGCATTGCAGGTTATCATGGATACTGGACACAGGATTTCCTTGCTGTAAACCCATATTTCGGTGATCTTGCAAAAGCCCGTGAAATGGTACAGGTGCTTCACGACAACGATATAAAAGTCATTCTTGACATCGTTACAAACCATATCGGACCTCTGTTTTATTACGATATAAATAAAAATGACAGACCCGATGAAATAGTTATGGGAAGTAATATGAGTTGCGGACAATATTGTACCAGGATAAGGATACTTGATGATGAAAAAGCGGGAGTAAGTATATGCAGAGATGAATATGACTCTTCTTTTGAAGTCGGTTCTGACAACTGGGAGTGTTACGGCAGATGTGTAGAAAGATGCGAATTTGAACATTATCCGCAAAAGATGGGAATTGAACGATACTCGGAGTGGGATCCCGATTTTGACCCGAGAGGTGTTATGTCTTTCTCTGAAGCAGGTGAATCAGGTCTTGCCCCTGTTAAATGGGTATATATGCCTGAAATCAATAGAATCCCTCCAAATCCTCCCGAATTTCAAAATCCTGATTGGTATAACAGAAAAGGGAGAATCATTTCATGGGACAGTGAATATCAGGTTGTAAAAGGTGATTTCCCCGGTGGTCTTAAAGACCTCAATACAACCAGACAGGATGTGAGAAATGCACTTATAAAAGTGTTTCAGTACTGGATAAGTGCTCTTAATATTGACGGCTTCAGAGTTGATACCATTAAGCATGTTGAGCATGAATTCTGGCAGGTTTTTACCCCTGCAATGAGAGAGTATGCAAAAAGCATAGGCAAAGAGAATTTCTTTATTTTCGGTGAAGCATTTGATGGAAATGACGAGCTTCTAGGCAGTTTTACAAAAAATATGGAAATGGACTCTGTTTTTTACTTTTCTCAGAAATTTCAAGTGTTTGATGCAATATTTAAGCATGGTGCTCCTACAAGGAATTTTGAAAGACTGTTCAATTTAAGGTGGAATAAGCAGGCTGATGGTTCTCCTCTTCCTGAAGGTGAAAAACCGAGATACGGAACAGTTTCGGGTGTTAAAGATGCAGATGGAAATATTTTAAGTCCACAGCAGGTCCTTGTAAATTTTATAGACAACCACGATCTGCCTAGGTTTCTTTATGAAAAAGATGATCAGGATGCCCTCAGGAATGCACACACACTCCTTTTGACCATGGATGGAATACCCTGTATTTATTACGGAACGGAACAGAACTTTTTTGGCGGAAATGACCCGGCAAACAGAGAACCTCTGTGGGAAAGCGGCTATGACAGAGAAAATGCGACATTCAGGCATATTGCTGCACTTAACAGGATAAGAAGAGACCACGCGCCGCTTAGAAGAGGTGATCTTACTATTGTCTGGTCAACAGACCACACAGACGACGAAGAAGATGCCGGAATACTTGCTTTTGAAAGAACATATAAAAAGGATACAGTGCTTGTTGTAATAAATACCAGCAAAACTAAAGAGTCTTCAACATCTTTTGATGGAGATGTCATGCAGACATCTTTTCCTTCGGGAACCAAACTCAGAGATGTATTCCCCGGTGCAGGGAATAAAACTTATACCGTCGGAACCGGTGGTGAACTTCAGATAACTCTTCCAGTGCAGACAGGGGCTATACTGGTTAAGTGAAATGTTCTTTAACAAAATAATGAAAATACTTGGAAGTATTGATAAGATATTGCGATATTGATTTTAAGACGGAGTATGCGATGGATATGAGATGGGATTTAAGTGCCCTTTATTCAGGTTTTGATTCTTCGGAATTCAGAAATGACATTGATGTTCTTGATAAAGAGATGAAGGATCATGAAGAGTTTCTTTCTTTTCTTGATGATAAGGGGGATAGTGGCTCAAAAGTAAAAAAATATATTGAGATTCGAAATGAGATCGGTCTTTTGCATTCGAAGCTCTCAAATTTTTCAGAGCTTTCTTTTTCTGTCAACACAAATGATCAGGTCGCTTTTTCATGGATGGAAAAGCTTGAAAGCAAGCTTAACTCCCTTGAAGTCCTTGATGCCCGTTTTGCAATGTGGGTTTCTAAAATAGAAGATATAGAAGATTTAAAAAAACGGGATCCGGTCATAGCGGAACACTCTTTTCATATTGATGAATTGATATCAAAGGCAAACCACTCTCTTGATGATAATTGTGAGAAGATCGTAGGAAAGATGAAAGCGACCGGATCTTCTGCGTGGGGTTCGCTTCATGGAATTTTAACAAGTTCTCTGCTTGTTGAAATGGAAAAAGATGGCAAAGTTGATATGGTGCCCATCTCTTCTGTCAGAAGTATGGCTTATGACGGTGATCAAAATAAGAGAAAATTCGCTTATGAAGCTGAACTTAAAGCTTACCGGAAAATAGAAAAGTCAATAGCAGCTTCACTTAACAGCATAAAAGGTGAAGTTATCACTATCGCAGAGTTAAGAGGATACAAATCTCCTCTTGATATGACATTGCTGAGATCAAGAATGGAAAACTCTGTTCTTGAAGCTATGCTTGAAGCAATAAAAGAATATTTGCCGCAGTTCAGGAAATATTACAGAAAAAAAGCTTCACTTCTCGGACACAACGGAGGGCTTCCGTTCTATGATCTTTTTGCTCCTGTAGGAAAATCGGATATCCGTTTTTCTTATGAAGAGGCAAGGAAGTTCATAGTTGATAATTTTTCTTCATTCAGCAGAGAACTTGCTCAGTTTGCAGATAATGCTTTTGAAAAAAGATGGATCGATGCAAAACCCAAAGAAGGAAAGGTTGGGGGAGCATTTTGTGCAAACTTAAGAAGCATCAAAGAAAGCAGGGTGCTGTCAAATTTTTCAGGCTCGTTCAACGATGTAAGAACCCTTGCCCATGAACTTGGGCATGCATATCATGGACACTGTCTTAATGATGTCAGCTTTCTTAATTCAAAATACCCGATGCCTCTTGCTGAAACTGCCTCAATATTCTGTGAAACGATAATCAATAATGCCGCATTATCAAAAGCTGATAAAAATTCAGCCGAATCTATTCTTGAAGCGGACATATCTTCCGCGGGGCAGGTGATCGTTGACATCTACAGCAGATACCTTTTTGAATCGGAAGTTTTTAAAAGAAGAGAGTCGGGTTCCCTTTCTGTTGATGAACTTAAAGATATTATGATAAAAGCTCAGAAAGAGAGTTATGGAGAAGGGCTTGACGAAAATGTTCTCCATCCCTATATGTGGCTTATTAAACCTCACTACTATCTTGCCGACTGGAATTTTTATAATTTTCCTTATGCTTTCGGACTCCTTTTTGCAAAAGGTCTGTTTGCGATCTATCTTGAACGGGGAAAATCCTTTATAGAGCAATATAAAAGTTTGCTTGAAGCAACTGGAAGAAACTCTATCATCAATGTTGCCGCTGAAGTTGATATAGATGTCTGTGACAAAAAATTCTGGATTCAGTCTCTTGAAATGATAAGCAGAGATATTGAAAAGTTCAATTCACTTTAAGATCAAAGCAAAAAAAAACCCTTCCCGAAGGAAGGGTTAAATCCCTGTTCAATCAATTAATCAGAGTTCTGATTTGAATGAAGGAGCTGGTTTGAAACCAACAGTTTTGGATGCTTTGATCTTGATTTCTTCACGGGTTTTAGGATTGATGCCTTTGCGGGCTTTTCTGTGGTTAACTTTGAAAGTACCAACACCGTTAAGATTCAGTTTCTGTTCAGCAGCAATTGTGTCTTTAACAATTGTAGTGAAAACATTGTAGATCTCTTTAGCCTGATCATTTGTGAGACTTGCACCTACATTCTCTTTAAGAGTTTTGATGAAGTCTGTTTTTGTTGTAGCAACCAAACTGTTTTTTTTCTTTTTTGCCATTTGCGACTCCGTTCTGCAAAAGTTCGTAAAAGGGACAATACATTCTATAATGCTATATCGTTTTGTCAAATCTTTTTTGTAAAAAAAATGAAAAAAAATCTCTTTATCCTTTGTTGTCAAGCGGTGAAACGACATGTTGTCGCCATAATTCCAGTAAATACAGGGTGTTGAGTCTGTGCAACGATTTGTTTGGAAAATGAATCAACCTTAGTGTTTTCAGGTTGTTATTTGCATTATTTGTTGTTGCAGACAGGGTTTTATAAGTTTTTTTTTGATGTCGTTCAACATGCCGGATACTTTTTTATGTAAAAAATTGATTTATAAAAAAAACTCAATAATATTTTAGCGGATTTTTTTTAGGGTTCACCGTTGGCATTTCTTGAGGTCAACAGGCTCATTACTGAGCGCATACCTATTGACAAAATAATCTCGAAGTATGTAAAGTTGGAACCATCAGGAAACGGTTTTAAAGGTCTGTGCCCTTTCCACAAAGAAAAGACACCGTCATTTCATATAAACACGGCAGAAGGTTTTTATTATTGTTTCGGTTGTCAGGCGACAGGTAATGTGATCACTTTCATAATGGAAAAAGAGGGGTTCTCCTTTTCAGAAACGGTAAAAAAACTTGCTGAAGATTTTAACATCAAAGAGTTGATGAAAGACTCGCTGGATCCTGACAGCACTGTAAACAGGGAAAGGAATGAAATTTTTAATGCTAACAGAAATGCGGCTGTTTATTTTCACAAGTCACTTATGAAAAACCCCGATGCAAAAAGTTACCTTCTTAACAGGGGTGTTGATGATGAAACCATAAAAAGATTCGGGATAGGTTATGTTGATCAAGGTAGTGAGTTTATAGAATATATGAACAACAACGGAATCGATAATAATTCTTTAAGGAGAGCAGGGCTGATAAGGCTGGATAATTATTTTAATCCCCACAGCTTTTTTTATAACAGGATCGTTATCCCGATAATAAACAGAAAAAATGTGATCGGCTTCGGAGGAAGGCTGTTCAAAGGTGATGGTCCTAAATATGTAAATTCTCCCGATACGCCGGTTTTTAACAAGAAAGAAAATTTATTCGGGATAGATCTTTTAAGAGAGGGATTAAAGAACTTTCCTTTCGTTGTTTTATGTGAAGGGTATTTTGATGTTATAGCAATGCATAAAGCCGGATTCGGAACAGCTGTAGCAGCTTTGGGTACTGCCGTTACTTCCGCCCATCTTGAGATAATGGCAAGGTATAATAAGCCGGTTGTATTATTTCTTGATGGTGATGACGCCGGCAGAAAAGCATGCAGAAGAATTGCCAAGTTAAAAATTCCTGATGATATAGACTTAAGAGTTGCTTTTATACCTGAGGAAGGAGCAGATCCCGACTCATTGCTTTTAAAAGAAAACGGCAAAGAAAAGGTTAAAGAACTCATAGAAACATCCAGACCTCTTTTTCAGGAACTTATTGATGAACAATTGAGAACTTATAACACTCTTGATAATTTGGAAGAGAAAATAAAAATAGAGAGAACTGTAAGAGATATAGTTAAAAATATTCCAAGAAGGAAGTTCCGTACCTATTCTGTCTATATTCAAAAAAACAGCGAAAATGCTATACGGATTTTTTATGACAGGGAAAAAGGACTTGATAAATTAAAAGATGATGCAAGAAAAATGGAGAAAAATGTAAAAAAGGGACACTCTATAAATGATGAAGAGAATAAAATAAGAAAAGTAATTACTATTGCATGTGTTTATCCTTCTTATGTTCCTGCCTGCAGCAAAATGATGGATTATTTTATAAAAGTAAATTATGGCAATATTGTTGAAAAAATGGTTGATATTTACTATGAAAACGAAGATTTGACCGTTGTTTTGGAAGAAGTTGACCCTCTAGGTGAGATCAGAGAGTCTCTGGATAAGCTTGAAATAGAATTCATTGACAAATTGTTTTTGAGGTTGAGAGCTTTTTTGTTGAGAACTCAGAATGAAAGAACTATTGAGTTACTAAAGAAGGAGAAGAGTCCTGAAGCTGTGGAAAGCGTTCAGAAGCTGATGGTTGAAAACAGGAAGTTGAAAGAGATGGAAAAAGATAATTTTATTGGAACTAAAATAGAAATTTAAGTGAGGATTTGTAGATGAGAAAGCCCCCCTTTATGAAAAAAAAGGAATCTGTGTCCAGAAAAAGCAGTTCAAGAAAAGTTGCAGTTGAAGAAAAATCGAGCTCTAAAGAAAACCTTAAAATTGAATCCCGAATAGAGCAGTTTGAAAAAGAGGGGAGGAGCATTAATTCTTCTTTAAAAGACATAGCGGAAGAAGTTCTTAAAGTTGACGGGTCGGTTTCCATTCATGACATAGATAATTTCATTCCTGAAAACTCGGATTTTTCTGTTGACGATATGGAAATGCTGTTCAACATACTGGATGACTGCAATGTTGATATCAAAATGGACTCCATCGATGATGATTCTGTTCCTGAACCGACTGTAAATCTCCAAAAGAAAAGTGTTGCCGCCGACAGAGGCAGGAAAGATCCTCTGAGAATGTATATGCTTACAATAGGTTCCGTTCCTTTATTGACCAAAGATGGCGAAGTTGAAATAGCCAAAAAGATCGAGTCGGGTGAAAAGTCGATAATAAGAATACTCCTTGATATATTTATAACTTTTAAAGAAATAGTAAGCATTCCTGACAAAGTAATGAATGAGCAGCTTAATATCAAAGAGATAGTTAAAGAACTGGATGATGATATTTCTGATGATGATGACGAAGAAGACGATGATGTAAACGATATAGATGGTGATGATGATGATGAAGTTGAAGATGAAAATGAAGATAATGTCAGCAGTTCAAAACAAAGCGGGAAAAAAGGTGGTGTGGAGATAGCTGATGAAACGGATGACGAATCGGATGATGAACCGGTGTCGAATGAAGAAGCAACTGATAACGGGAAGACAGCAGTTTTGACAAAAAACGAGATGCTTGTTGAAATGGTTGCAACAAGTGTTGAAAAACTGAAACTTCTGAACCGGGAGCGGACAAGAAGTCTTAAAATGGCTGAAAACCCTTCAATAAAGAAAGATACGGCAAAAAAACATCTGGCAAAAGCTGAGAAGAATCTGGATGAAATGGTAGATACGGTAATGGAAATGGGGCTGAATAAATCCTATATACTTATGCTTTGTGATAAGATAAAGCAGTATGAAGACAAAGCAAAGCAGCTTCAAAAAAATATAAGTCATATTGAAAATTCAATGAATATGACATTTGAGCAGATGGGTGAGATTATCAGTAATCCTGAAAAATATCCCACTTTGGACAAAAATTCAGGGCACATAAGGGAAAAATATGCACTTATTAACCAAACAAGAAGAAGTATAAAAAAACTTGAAGCTGAAACAGCACTTTCTTTAGAAGAATTGACCGCTAACTCAAAATTTCTCAGAGATGCCAAAGAAAGTGTCAGAAGAGCTAAAAACCAGCTTATTCAGGCGAACTTGAGGCTGGTTGTCAGTATTGCTAAAAAATATAATAATCGAGGACTTGATTTCAAAGATATCATTTGTGAAGGCAACATCGGTTTGATCAAAGCTGTTGACAAATTCGAATACTCAAGAGGATATAAATTCTCAACTTATGCTACATGGTGGATACGGCAATCAATAACAAGAGCCATAGCAGACCAGGGAAGAACCATAAGAATCCCTGTCCACATGATAGAAATGATGAACAAAATTAATAAGACCATCAAAGAGTTGACTAATCGAAATGGATATGATCCTTCTATTTCCGATGTTGCAAAACAAATGAACCTTCCTGAAGAAAAGATCAGGAAAGTATGGAGAAGTGCAAGGGAAACCATTTCTCTTGAAACACCGATAGGTGAAGATGAAGACAGCCAGCTTCAGGATTTTGTCGAAGATCCTAAATCCATAGGACCTGAAGATTTTACTGCTCGTCAGAATATGGCTGAAATAATAAGAGATCTTTTCACCGGTCTTACTCCCAGAGAGGAAAAAGTTATCAGAATGAGGTTTGGGATAGGTGAAACGGAAGTTTATACTCTCGAAGAGATCGGAAAGGAAATGGGCGTGACGAGAGAAAGGATCCGTCAAATTGAAGCAAAAGCGGTTTTAAAACTTAAAAAGATGTTAAAAAGCAGAAAAACATCATGGGATGATTTTATCTAACTTTCCCGGATCTTTCTTATCATATCGTCAAACATTTTCAGCGGGTCATCCGGTATTCCTGTAAACTTCTCAGATATTATCTCCGCTTCGTTCAGAAAAACCGAAGGTTTTACAGATTTTATATTTCCTCTGTGAGAAATTGATCCCGGTATTATAATAAAAAGCCTTTTTTTTGCTCTTGTCATAGCAACATAGGCAAGTCTTCTCTCTTCTTCAATATTTCCCTCTTCAACAGCCATGTGGTTTGGCATCCCCCCTTGATAAAATCCCGGGATAAATACCGTATCGTATTCCAATCCTTTTGCACTGTGAGCTGTAATTATATTTACAGATTCAGCTTTGTTTTCCTCATCTCCTGATTCTATAAGGGCAATGGAGTTAATGAATCCTGTAAAAAAAGAAAAAGGGTTTTCCGAAAATTTCAAACCAGGATCTGTGGCAACCGAGTCAATAAAAGAAGCGACATTTTCTATTTTAATCCTTGCCACCGTTTCGCTTTCGGATGATTTTTTTATTTCTTCTTCAATAGAAATTGATTTAACCAGATGTTTTGCAAACTCTACCGGATCCATTTTTTTTATGCATAAATGTAAATCCATATACATATCCTTAAAATTTTTCAATGCCGATATCTGTTCCTGACTGAAAAAAGAGGTTTCTCTTTCAATGTTTTTTATGACAGACAATGGGGACGAATTTATTTTTGATGAGAAAGTAAAAAGTTTTTCCTGTGTTGAGAGCCCGATCTTTCTTGGGGGGTAGTTGATGATTCTTCTTAAACTGATTTCATCAGAAGGATTTACCAATATTCTCAAGTATGCAATAATATCTTTAATTTCCTTGTTTTCAAAAAACTTCTGTCCTCCAATTAAGATATGGGGAATTCCATGTCTTTTAAAAGATATTTCAAAAGGTTTTGACTGATAGTTCGCCCTTATTATTACGGCAATATCAGAATGTTTACAAATGCTTGAGGTTTTTTTCATTATTTCCTGCGCCACAAATTCAGCTTCAGATCTTTCATCGGGCTTTTCAACCACCACTATTCCTTCCTCTTCATTTGTTGGTATTGATGTGAAAGACTTTTTTAAAACTCTGGAGCTGTTTTTGGATATCAAATTACCTGCCGCATCAACTATATCATTAACAGACCTGTAGTTTTCTTCAAGCTTTATGGTTTTACAGTTTTCAAAATTATCTTTAAAATTAAGTATGTTTTCAATCTTTGCCCCTCTCCAGCTGTAAATACTCTGGTCGTCATCACCCACCACAAAAATATTTTTATGAAAAGATGAGAGCATTTGTATCAATTCAAACTGGGATCTGTTCGTATCCTGGTATTCATCCACCATTATGTATCTGAATTTCCGGGAATATTTGTCAAGGATTTCAGGATAGGTTTTAAAAAGAGAAACTGTTTTTATTATCAGATCATCAAAATCCATTGCTCCTGATAATTGCATTGCTTTAGTGTATGGTTCAATAACTTTTTTTGCAATTGGATAGTTGATGTTGCTAAGCAGAAAAGATGGGCTGCAGGATAAGTCAGGATCATTTTTTATTTTAGAAACAGCTCCAAGAATGATACCTGGAGAAAATCTTTCAGTGGAAATGTTTTCTTCTCTCATTATCTTTTTTAACAGCTCTGTCTGTTCATACTGGGAAAAAACGACAAAATTTTTGCTGTACCCTATTTTTTCGGATTCATTCTTAAGAATTTTAAGTCCCAATGAATGAAAAGTGCAAACTGTCAGTTGATCAATTAAAGATTGATCATCTAGCAGAGAGCCGACCCTTTTTTTCATTTCCCGTGCCGCTTTGTTGGTAAAAGTTACAGCCAGAATGTTTTCGGGAGGAATTTTAACAACTTTTAGCAGATAAGAAATTCTATGGGTTATAACACGGGTTTTTCCTGATCCTGCACCGGCAAATACCAGAACGGCACCTTCCGTTGTTTCAATTGCGTCTTTTTGTAATTTGCTTAACCGGCTTTTCATTCTCGGGTTCTCCCATACAGTTAAGGGATTTTAACCTTTTTGTAAAAGATTAGTCCAGTTTTTCAACAAAATTTCAACATTTATTTTGATTGTATTTAAAGTATACTATGTTTCAACATTAAAAGCTCAGCATATATAAGTAAAGTTTTGTTATTATTTGCATTAAGCTTTGCACATAGTCTTGTGCGTATGGGCTTTGTTTTTATGAATTCAATGATATTCAAGAGTTGTTTTCAAGCGTGCGTAATAAAAATGTTAATAAAACGGTGAATAGATTTTTTTTGCGAT
>SLGQ01000205.1 GCA_007136595.1 Candidatus Sumerlaeota bacterium
TACAGGGAACATCAAAAAGCAAAGAATTTGTTTTTGCTTCTAAAAAACAGAAAGTAGAAGCTGTTGCAGGATACAGTGAAGCTCAGATAGTCCGTCTTCCACAGGCAGTTGCCGGACAGACAGATGCATTTCATACCGGTCCGGTCAGAATGGGTGAAGAAGAGACCCGGTATAGAGGTCAGAAAATCAATCTTGATTTTAAAGATGTTGATATTCTTGATGTTTTAAGATTGCTTTCAGATATAAGTAAACTTAATATCATAGCTGGAGATGATGTCAGAGGAACTGTAACAGTAAGACTTGTCGATATTCCGTGGGACGAAGCTCTAGATGTTATTTTAAGGAGTAAATCGCTCGGGATGGAAAGGTTCGGGAATATCATAAGGGTTGCTCACATGAGAACTCTTCAGAGAGAACATGAAGCTGAACTTGCCAGAAGAAAGGCTGAAGAACAGCTTGAGCCTATAAAGGTTAGACTTATTGCTGTCAACTATGCTATGGCAAACAACCTTGTTCCCCAGATAAGAGAACTTTTATCAGAAAGAGGCAGTGTCGGTGTTGATGAAAGGACAAATGTTCTTATTATCAAAGACATCGAAGAAAACCTTGATAAATCGGAACAGCTTATCGAATATCTTGATACTCAGACACCTCAGGTTCTTATAGAAGCAAGAATAGTTGAAGCAACTTCAACTGCGGCAAGAGGTCTTGGAATAGAATGGGGACAAAGCAATACATATACCGACGCAAGCGGACATCCTACAGGAGCAATATTTCCATATAACATGGCAATGGGAGCAAATGTAAGTGTGCCCGGTCCTGCAGACAGAACAGGCGGAGTAGGATTCTCGTTTGGAAGTGTCGGGATGATCAATGACTTGAACCTTACACTTAATGTAATGGAATCGGAAGGTAAGATAAAAATTGTAAGTTCACCGAAGATCGCAACACTTGACAATACTGAAGCTATGATTCAACAGGGTGTCAGCATTCCGATAACAACCAGGGGAACCGGTGGTGATATTACAACGAAATATGTCGATGCCACACTTATTTTGAAAGCTACTCCTCATATTACCGCTGACGGATCAATACTGATGAGCATTGAAATTAATAAAAGTGAACCTGACTGGTCAAATGCAAACTATCTTGGAGAGCCTTCTATCATAAAGAAAGAAGCAAAAACTGAGATATTGATAAAAAGTGGCGATACAGTGGTTATCGGTGGTGTTTATACCAACAAGACATCAACCACCCAGAGAGGAGTTCCCATACTGCAGGAAATTCCTATATTGGGATGGCTCTTTAAATCAAGAGAGACAAGGGTTGAAAGAAGTGAGCTGTTAATTTTTATGACACCGAGAATAATGAATAAGGTGAGGTCAAATATGCCGTTGACCACATCGATGACAGAGTAGTGATGAAATGAGGTTTATCTCTGCGGGGGAATCTCACGGGAAGTTTATGACAGCTATCCTGAGCGGGTTTCCGGCAGGGGTTTTGATAGACGAAGCTCTTTTAAAAAACGATATTGAGAGAAGAAGAACAGGACTTGGAAGATCTCCCAGACTGGAGTGTGAATCTGATAATATTGAGATTGTTTCAGGTTTATCAGGTCAAGTGACAACGGGTGCTCCTATAAGCTTTCTTCTTCATAATGATCAATCGTTCATTGACAATAGAGTTGACAGAAACGAGTTCCCGAGACCAGGACACGTTGATTATGCCGGTTCAAAGAAATTTGGACATAATGATGCTGAAACTTCTGCGGAAAGGTCAAGTGCCAGAGAAACGGCTCTGAGGGTGGCTGCCGGTTCGCTTTGCAAGATGTTTTTAAAACACTTCGATATAAATGCGGAATCGGAAATAGTTGAGATAGGGGGGATTCCATACGAAAAGTTTAACGCCCACGCTGAAAAAGAAAACTGCCGGAAATCGGGCAGTATGGGAGGTGTGATAAAAGTTGCTTTTGATGGAGTGCCTGCCGGCTTAGGTTCGAATGAGCAGTGGTTTACCAAAATTGACTCGATGATAGCCGGAGCGGCACTTTCAATACCTTCTGTAAAAGGTGTTTTTGTTGGGGATACAGATATCCACAAAAAAAGAGGATTGGATAGTCTTGATCTTTTTGTATATTCGTAAGGTGACAGAAAAAGCAACAGGTCAGGAGGTGTCGAAGGGGGTATTACAAATGGTTTGCCAGTTGTTGTAACGGCATTTTTTAAACCTGTTCCGACACAACCGTTTAAGGTGCCATCCTTTTCATTAAAAGACGATTCCCCGGGATACACCTGTATTGGACGGAATGATCTTTGGTGCATTGAGAGAGCAGTTGTCATATTGGAAAATATTTTGAGTATGACAGTTGCAGAATGTTTTTTAAAGAAGTTCGGCTCAGATTGTCTGACCGATATTGAACACTCTTATGAGGCATTCAGGAAAAGATGAGGGAAATGAAAGTAGGACTCATAGGTTTTTCCGGATCAGGAAAGTCTTCTATTGCGAAAGAAGCTGAAAAAAACGGGTATAAGGTATTGGACTCTGATGAAATTATCTCTAAAAGATATAATATTGATATTAATGATCTTATACTGTCAGGCAGAGAACAGGATTTCAGACAGATGGAGCTGGAGTTTATAAAATCAGTTCTTGATGGAGACGGGCAGTTCATAGCTTTTGGAGGAGGATTCCACAGAGGACATCCGGCATACAATGAATTGGCAGGTTTTGAAATAAAGCTGGTGTTCCTGAAGGCAACTTTTGAGAGCCTTGTAAAGAGGTTTGAGAAAAGACCCTTGCTTAGCTTGCTTGGATTGCAGGAGTACAGAAAACTCTTTGAAAAAAGAGAGCCATTGTATGAAAAAGCATCTGACTTTACGATAACTGTTGAGGGGAAAACAAAAACTGAAATATTCAGGGAGATAAACGGGATATGGAATTTGATCAGTCACTGAAGTTCAAAACGGAACTGATGGTTACAGACAAAATAGATGAAGTTTTATCTCAACTCCCGGAAGATGGTTTTTTCATTGTTGATGAAATTTTCAGAAATTCAGCCTGGATCAAGAAGTTTTCAAATGTTTTTTACCTCAGAAGTGAATCTGAAAAAGAGATGGGGACATTTGAGAGAGCTGTTAAATGGCTTTTTGGCTTACATGCGGATAGAAGCTCAACTGTTGTAGCTATAGGTGGCGGTTCGGTAACAGATTTTGCAGGATTTCTTGCCTCAGTATTTAACAGAGGTCTTAAGCTTTTTCTGGTTCCGACCACTGTTTTGTCTGCAGTTGACAGTTCTATTGGCGGGAAAACGGCATTGAACTATATTGGAAAAAACATTCTCGGCTCATTCTATCCTGCACAAAAAATATTGGTGGCTACAGAGTTTTTCAGAACTTTGAACAAGGAACAGATAATATCGGGAAAAGCTGAAATGATAAAA
>SLGQ01000193.1 GCA_007136595.1 Candidatus Sumerlaeota bacterium
TAAAATTAAAGACGGAAAAATAGATTGTTGGGGAGAATATGAGCAAATTGATGAGTCTGTCTTTCCGGAAAAAACAAAAGAGTAGTTGTTTTTGCTTCTTATCTCAAGAAAATGTAACATAGTTTGGACTAGATAAGGAAACTCAATGCTCAAAACCAAAAACACTTCTCTCCCACAAACTTTCAAACAACTCTTTATTTTTAAGAACCAAGTTATTGACTCTTAATTATCTTTACTATATTATCCCCCGACTGAATTTTTTTGAGGTAGGTTCATGAGGAAGTCGCTTTTTTATTCAATTTTTCTTTTTTCACTGACAACTCTTGCTTTGGAAAACACATTGACAAGGATATTCAGTGTAACGATGTGGTACCATTATGCCTTTATGGCGATATCTGTTGCAATGCTCGGAATGAGTACAGGCGCTGTTAAGGTTTACTACTCAGATTTTGCAAAACTGAGTGAAGAGAAAATAAATGAAAAGATCGCCCTTTACGGAAGATTTTTCTCTCTTTTCACAATTATTTCCCTTTTAACACTTCTTTCAATTCCATTTGTTCCAAGAACTACCGGAATAGGGATATATACAGTTGCTTTTATTTATGTTACTGCCGCCGTACCTTTTTATTTCTCCGGTGTAGCGGTTGCACTTATTCTCGCAACAAAATATATCCATAAAGCCAATGCCCTTTATGCTTCAGACCTTACCGGTGCTGCGGTGGGAAGTGTATTGTTCTTTATTATGCTGAGCATAACTGATGCAATTTCTTTTGTCATATTTCTGGCATCTTTGGGTCTGGTCTGTGCTTTTATGATCTCAAATAAAAAAAGAGACATCTTCCTTGCGGCAATGGTAGTTCTTCTTGCTTTGTTCAACCACTATACCGGCTACTTTAAGATCGAATGGACCAAAGTTGATGAAGGTGTCGAAACAGCAAGGATAGAAAGAGATATCGAATGGGAAAAATGGACACCTTTTTCAAGATTGACAGTTACAGATGCCGATGACAATGCTTTCGGATGGGGCATTTCAACAAAAATGATGAGCCTTTATCCCAACTATAAAGTTTCACAGAAAAACCTTACCATAGATTCAGCAGCGGCTACTGTAATTACTGGAAGAGATCACTCCATTCCGGGGCTTATACATCTTGGATACGACATTACAAACATGGCACACTATCTTGTAAATGATGCAAGGGTCGGAATAATCGGAGTAGGGGGAGGAAGAGACATCCTTTCCGCCCTTCATTTCGGACAGAAGGAGGTGTGGGGAATTGAAATTAACGGACAGATAATTAATGCCGCAATAGATATATACAGAGATTTCACCTATCCTTTTGATGAGTTTGAAAATGTCCACATGATAGAAGATGAGGCACGAAACTTTTTTGAAAGAACAGATATGAAGTTTGACTTGATACAGGCAAGTCTTATTGATTCCTGGGCGGCTACAACAGCCGGAGCTTTTGTTCTTACAGAAAACTCTCTTTATACAGTGGAAGGGTGGAAGGTTTTCTTTTCCAAACTTTCAGATAAAGGTGTGCTTACTATGAGCAGATGGCACTATCCCTACAGACCCGGGGAAATGCTCAGGCTTCTCAATCTTGCCTATGTCACTCTTGAAAGATCGGGTATAGAGGATCCTGCAAAACATATATTGCTTACAACCGTAAACTACTTTGACGATTCAACGCCTATCGAAGAACATTTCGGAGCAGGGACCATAATCGTATCAAAAAAACCTTTCAGAGAAAATATTATTGACAGATTCATTTCATATTGTGATGCATTTGGTTTTGACCCTGTTCTTACAGCAGGGAGAGATGGTGACACAGTTTTTCATGAACTGATAGACCCTGCTTCAAGAGTCCGTTTCATTGCTGATTACCCTCTCGATGTTTCAGCTCCCACAGATAACAACCCGTTTTTCTTCAACATGCTTAAACCGTCCGCTCTTTTTACACATAAAAACATAGAGTCCATGGGTCCGCTTTCAACGAATCTCCTTGCTATAAGAAATCTTCTTTCACTCCTTCTGATAGTAACACTACTTGCCACTTTTCTGATAATAGTTCCTCTTTTAATAAAAATGAAGGGGAACAGTGCATCCGCTTTTCTTAACCGTCATACCGCTTATTTCGGGGCAATAGGTACAGGGTTCATGCTTATTGAAATTGCTCTTATTCAAAAGTTCGCCATATTTCTTGGACATCCTACATACAGTATTCTCGTTGTTCTTTTTACTGTTCTTCTTTTCTGTGGTGTTGGAAGTTATTTCAGCAAGTCAATTTATAACAGGATCGGGATAAAGGGGATGTTCATACTCATTATAACAGGTGTTACAATAACAGGATCTTCCAATATGTACATACTTCCCTATTTTTCCGGTTGGACACTTTTTGCAAGAATAATATATGCTTTCTGCGTAATGGCGATAACAGGACTGATGCTCGGTATGCCGTTTCCTACAGGCTTGAGGCTTCTTGGAGAAAAACACTCATACAAAGCTCCCTGGTTATGGGGCGTTAACGGTGCGGCAAGTGTTGTCAGCACTGTTTTAGCTGTCACCATATCCATTTTTTACGGTATTTCGACAACCTTTTTTCTCGGGTTGGCGTTTTATGTTATAGCTTTTGTTTCAGGCGTTTTTATGGACAAATTGTACCGGTCAGATGAAAGCAGCTAAATACTTAATAGCATTCTTAATATTCTTTGTTTTTTTTATATGGGCACTTGCCGGGAACTATCATTATTTCTACACTGTATATTATCCTGATTTTTTCATAGTTCTTTTTCCGGTGCTGTTTGTTTTCTCAATACCCGGAGTTGCAGAAAAGTTTAAAAAAATATTTCCGTTTTTTGAAAAATGGGGGTTTGTCATTTTTCCTCTTTTTGCCTTTTTGAGTGCCCTCTATATCAATTTTTTTGTGTTTTATAATATTCCCAGGGTTCAAGATGAAATAAATATGAAATTCATGGCTGAAGCAATTCTTCAGGGAAGATTGTCCAGACCGCTTCATCCCCATTATGAATTTTTCAACTATCTTTATCTCATCCCTTCAGTAAACGGGACTTACTCAATTTTTCAACCGGGGTTTCCATTTATTCTTGCCCCTTTTCTATTTTTGCGGATACCATTTATGTTGAATCCGCTTCTTCTTGGTGGATCGGTTTTCCTGCTTGGTAAGATCACTGAAGATTTTTATGATAGGAAAACAGCGGCACTTACGATGCTGCTTGCATCAACTTCCGTTTTCCTTGTTTCAATGGGGGGCACCCTGATGTCCCATCCGTTATGTGCTTTTGCAACACTTGGTGCTTTTTATTTCTGCAACAGAGGCTTCAGTGATAACTTCAAAAAAAATAATATTTATTCCCTGCTGTTCATTGTTGTAATAATGTTCACAAGACCTCAAAACGGTATTTTTGTCCTTATTCCCCTGATTTTACTTGTTTTTCTTAAAACTGATTTTAAGTTTACGCTGAGATATTCTATTTTTATGTTTCTGTTTCTCCTCCCTTTTCTTGCAGCCCTCTATTATTCAGATTCAGTTTTTTCCGGCGAGTTCGGAAAACCGAAACATGTCGATTATTTTCAATACAGTGAACCGGTAAATGACTGCATGGGGCTTGGGCTGTACAAGGGTTGCAAAAGGTCAACATGGAGGGAGCTCCCCGAAGAAGGATTGACACCCGCATTTGCCTTTGAAGTTACCGCCATGAGGCTTTTTCAATTGGTGGTTTTTCTCTTTTTCCATCCCGTAATGATGCTTTTTATAATGCTGTTGTTCCTTTTTAAAACTGAAAAAGAGAAAATTGTTAATGACTTTGCTTTGCTTTCATTCTTTTTTGCAACATTTCTTGCATACTTTTTTTATTATTTTGACGGAAATGTATATGGACCTAGATATTATTACGAAGTTTCCTTTTTTCTTGTCCCGTTGACTGCAAGAGGCTTTATTTATGCAAACGGCAGATTCCGTACAAAGTTCTCAAACCCTCTCCTTCAACCTTCAAATCTTTTGATGATACTTCTTATATCAGGCATCACTTTTCAATATTTTTTCGCTGTGCCTACTCTCAATAAAATTCACAGGTTGGCATTTTGGGGTTCTGATCCTCTTTTGAAAACCACAGTAGAAGAATGGGATATCAAAAATAGTGTGGTTTTTATTGATCCTCATCTATATTACAGTTCCGGAGCCGCGATAATGAACATGGCTGACATTGACAGCAACGATGTTATCTATGCTCTGGATTTTGGTGATGAATCAAATAAAAGGCTTGCCCGGTACTATCCCGGGAGGTCTTTTTTCAGAGCTGTTTTTAATAAAGAATGGTATGAAGATAAACCGCCTGTGATCATTCCTTTGGACTATCGAGTTAAACCTGACAGGACAACTGTGAAAATGTATGAAAAAGGATATCCCATTGACGGGGTTCCCGATTACTGCGGGTACTATCCGGCATGGGATTATCTTGACAAGTATGCCGGAATAGAAATTCCTGCCGGTTTTTTGGGAAAAAGGAAAGTGCTTTTTTGCAGATTTACTGATAATTCCCAGTATTACACATTCGGTCAAACTTTCACATCTGAAGGAATATATTCGGTAAAAGTTATCGGAGTGACAGTTCCTCAAGGTGGAAAATTTGAAATGTCGGTAGAAAACCTGTTTTTATCTATGGACTTTTACGGAAGAGAAGTTGATTACAAAGTTTTTGAGACAAAATTCCACTTTAAAGAAGGATTCAATCTTATTACTATAAAACCTGACGGAAAAATACCACCTGAAGGGTACTATTTCGTAATGGATTCTATAATATTCGAAAAACAGAGCCCATGAAAATACTTAAAGTATTTTTGTCATTACTCCTATTTTTTATTTTCTTTGTATGGGGTACGAACCTTAATCCTTTGATGCCTTTGAAAATTCATTTCCCTTTTTACCATGCCACTTTTTTTGTAATATTTATTTTGATCACACTTTTTCTTTTTAAGAGAAATATAGAAACAGGAAAAATAACGGGTTTTGATAAGTTATTAAAATTCAGATACTTGATTTTCCCTTTGTCCGGTTTTGTTCACGCTCTTTTAATTTCGATTTTTGTTTTTCAGGGAATTCCTCACATACAGGACAGCATAAACTATCTTGTAATGGCACAAAATTTTGCGGCAGGACAATTTTATCATAATATGCACCCCCATTATGAGTTTTTCAGGATGCTGTACCTTATACCTGACGGGGAAAGTGTCAAGTCTCTTTTTATGCCGGGATATTCAATTTTTTTAACACCTTTTGTTCTTTTGAAGATCCCGTTTCTCGCAAATCCTCTCCTTACAGCTTTTAATATTTATATTTCAGGAAGAATAGCAGAAGACCTTTTTGATGATGCGACTTCATTTTTTACGATGCTTTTTCTCCTCATTTCCAGCTTTATACTCATAATGGGCGGCACATTCATGGCTCATCCTTTCTGTGCTGCAATGACTCTTCTTGTCGTTTATTCCTTTATATTCTCGTTGAAGGGGAAATCGCTTTTTTATCCTGCAATATGTGGAGTTTCCATGGGGTTTCTGGTTCTTACCAGACCGCAGAATGCACTTTTTCTCACTATTCCTCTTGCACTCATTGTTCTTTATAATTTCAGGAATAAAACGGTTCTTTTTAACTCTTTGAAAGCACTTGCTTTTTTTCTTCCATTTTTACTGCTTCTTTTTTATATTAACTACAGTTATACAGGCAATATACTGATTTTTAAGCAGGATATTTATTTTAATTACAGTGAGCCCCGCGATTTCTGCCACAGGTTCGGCATAGGTTCGGGATGTCCCAATTCAAACTGGGAAAACCTGCCTGTTGAAGGTTTGACATGGGAACATGCATTCTTTATAACATTTAAAAGGATAAGCCCTCTGATAATGAATCTTCTTCTCCACCCCCTGATGTTCCTTTTTTATATTGCCGCCTTTATTGCTGTTAAGAAAAAAGAGCATTTGAACCGGCTGGCATTTCTTACTGCAATTTTCCTTTTCAGTGCCGGAGGTTATTTTTTCTTTTATTTTGACGGCAATGTGTTTGGTCCAAGATATTACTACGAAACTTCTTTTTTCATTGTTATATGCATAGCTTACGGGTTCATATCTGTTTTCAGGCAGAAACATTTGATCTTTAGGTCTTTTGCATTTTCACTTTTAGTTGCATCGTTCATACTTCAGACATTTATTGTTTATCCGAAACTGGTTGCAGCTTATTCTCTGGGGTTCTGGTGTGTTGATGCAAAACTGAAAGAGACAGTAAAAGATGCAGGGATCACAAATGCAGTAGTGTTTGTTTCTCCTCAGGAGATGTACGGATCAGGATTTATCCTTATGGATCACACAGACTATGACAGCAATGACATAATATATGTCAGGGACTTGGGTTTTACCCAAAATCAGAGACTTTTTCCACATTACTCCGGCAGAAAATTTTATATGGCAAAGTTTGAAAAAGGGGACAGAAACACCAATCCTCCAGAAATTACCGAAATAACACCTTTTACCGATCCCGGCACCATGAGAATACAGATAGAGTATAAAAAATATCCTTTAACGGGAGTTCCCGATTATTGCAATATATTTCCCGAAAGAGATTATCTTGACCAATATATTTCCGTCACACTTCCTTATCATGCAATTGCAAAAGGCATGGAGCTTTTTTTCTGCCGTTTTAAAAGCAAAGAACAGTATTATGATTTCGGGCAGTATTTTTATATTTCAGGAAATTATGAAGTGACTGTTTCTGGCATCACCGGGGAAACGGGGATTTTTGACATATATATTGATGACAACTTTGTTCACACCGTTGATTTTTCTGTGATCCCTGAAACAAAAATGGGCTATTTTTCATTTGAAACCGGAATCAAAGAGGGTTTTCGGAACATAAAGATACAACCAAAAGAGATCAGAGGAGAATATGAGTATTTCTTTCTCGACTATGTTGACTTTGTGCTGAAGAAAAATTAAGAAACTTTCGCTTCAACTATATCAAGAATTTCTTCCACGGATTTGTCGAGGCTTTCAAGGACAGCATTCATTTTTGATACCGATTCGACATAAAACGGATCATCTTTGCTGAAGTTTTTAAGATTGATCTTCACATTAAGAGCTGCTCCTTTGACACCTGATTCAACAAGAAGAGCTCCTACACCGGCATCACTGACCGCATTTTCGTTACCCTTTTCAGCAATGGCTTTAAGACTGCCAAGAAGTCCTGCAGTAGTTTCAAGAACTTTAAGTGGTATTGATATTGCATATTTGTTGGCTTCATACATTTTCTTGTCGGCAGCAGCTATTTCTTCCTTATCGCCTTCCTTGTTTGCTTTGTTCTGTGCTTTCATGGCATCCATCATTATGTTGAAAGCGTTTGTATCTTCATCAATGAGGTAAAGGAGTTCCCCTTTTTTGATCTGCATTTCTTTGGCAATGGCGTTCATTTCATCGTTGTACTGTTTGTAGCCCGCTTTGTTGTATGTAAGATTTGCCACCATACTGCATAAAGCTGCCGAAAGAGAACCGCACAGAGCTGCAACTGAACCGCCTCCCGGGGCAGGGGAGTCGCTTGCAAGAAGGTCTGCAAAACCATTTACTGTAAGATCGACCAATCCTTCTTCTTCTTTTACGAGATACTCAATGATCTTTTCTTTGGGGTTGAACTCTGTTGCATCGCTGAGTCCTAAGGAAAATGCCGCGATTTTAATGATCTCTTCTTCACTTTGACCGGCACAGGTTCCCTGTTTTTCAAGATAATGGATACCTGCTTCAAGAAGAGCCGCTTTGGGAACAACACCTACAATTTCGCTTCCTGTCACCCTCATTCCCCTTTTTTCTGCAATTTCACTGGCGGCATCAAAAACATGATGCATATTGGTAACTTTATAGTTTGTGAGATTTATTGATATTTGTGCTCTTTTAAAGTCATCAACATACCAGCCGATAGCTTTGCAGTTTTTGAAAAGACCGGGCATCATGATATTTTTTCCGTTTTCATCTTTCAAAATGTTGCCCTCTTTATCTCTTTTAGAGTAACCCTGTTCACGGATTCTGAATGCAATATAGTTAGCTTTTTTGGGGTTGGTTGTGTTAAGATTGATGTTATATGCAACAAGAAATTCTCTGGCAGAAACTGCTGTAGCACCTTTGGTCGGTCTGAATTCTGCAGGGCCCGCATCAGGTTTCCAGTTAGGGTCTTTCAGTTTTGCTTCCAGTCCTTCATATTCCCCTTTTCTTACCTTTGCAAGATTCTGTCTTTCAGGGGTAGTTGCAGCATACTCATAAAAATAAACAGGGAAATCAAGTTCTTCCCCAAGCCTTTTTCCAAGGTCTCTGGCGATTTCAACACATTCTTCCATTGTTACACCGCTCACCGGAATTATGGGGCACACATCGCATGCTCCGAATCTCGGGTGAGCACCTGTGTGTTTGCTCATGTCAATGAGTTCGTGGCTCTTTTTTACAGCCAAAAAAGCGGCTTCTTTGACAGCTTCAGGATTTCCCACAAATGTTACAACAGTTCTGTTAGTGTCATAGCCCGGATCTACATCAAGCAGTTTTACACCTTTAACTTTTTTAATTTCATCAGTTATCCTGTCAATTACAGTTAAATCCCTTCCTTCTGAGAAGTTTGGAACACATTCTACGATCTTTACCATTTTTTAACCCTCCAAAAATAAATAGAGCATACCATCGAAAAAGAGTATAAAGCAATAAGATTCAAGTCAAGAAAAAGGATATATTGGTGTAAGGTGCTGAAACTACTTGGGTAACATTGAGTAGCGGTGGAATACGGCTACCTGATCTCCATCAATTTCAATGGTATCTCCCAATGTTATGACAGATCCATTGACTAAACCCGGAAGGGTCTTTTCTAAAAGATATACTCTGACATATTTCAGTGTAAGTTTCTCTGAAAAGTTGTAATTTTCTCTTGAAGAAAACTTTATCGAAACATTGTCAATACTCTCAAAAGTAAAAGAGAGCCATTTGTTGCATACCATTCCGCTTTTTGCCGGTGCAAAAGAACATTCCGTCATATTTTCGATCGGAATTGCTTCAGGAATGTAATAAGGTCTGTTCACCTCAGTTTCATCTGCCCTTAAAACAGTATCCATATAGAGAAGAACTTTGCCCGTATAATAGCTGTTCACCTCTTCACCGCTTGTTCTAAAGTGATCGTCCATCTCACTGCAGAAAAAGTTTTCATCTCCATCGTAAGTTCTATCAGGGCAGAATCCATCCTCCGGCTTACAGGAAACGACAATTAAAAACAGCAAAAAAGAAACTGCACAAGTAACAAAAAACCTCAAAAAAGAACCCCCGTTATCATTTACTTCACCCATAATACCAAAATGATGACCGATAGGCAAAAGATTTTGATAAAACAAAATGGAATTTTTTTTAATTTGTGATATTATGTCCCTTGCGGAGGTGATGATGACCGATATACATAAAAAGGCGATCATAGGGGCATCAGGGGCGATACTTGTCATTTTGTTCGTTGTTGGTGTGATGATCTTTATGGGCGGGATGAAGGATGAATTCCATAGAAGCTCAATGCAGTCAGATTATTTTGAAGTTGACAGGGCTTTGAATCTTAAAAAAATGTGTGATCACAACAGGGATGGAGAAGCCTGTCTTGCAACTGCCCGGTATTATCTGGAAGGGCGGCATGTTCAGGAAGACAGAAAAAAAGCGGCACATTATCTTGCAAGAAGTTGCAGTTTCAATAATTCAGATGGTTGTTTCCATTTGGGTACTTTCTGGTTTCAGGAAGGAGAGAGCCGGGGATCGTCAAATAACAAAAGAGCTGAAAGACATTTCAATAAGTCATGTGATCTGGGAAACAGCGAAGGTTGTAAAATGTTGGAAAAGATGGAGAGTTTATGATGCTCGGAGTAGATAAAATCCTGGGAATTTATGAAAATGTAAAGGGATGGTTTGTGAAAAATGTTTTTTCTTTTCAGGTTCTTGTTGAATTGGGGGTTATTGTCGGAGCATATATTTCATCTTTTCTGCTGACTGTAGTGATAAGAAAAGCTTTAGGCAAAACAGTTCTCAGGATCAGGAGGAAATATAAATATTTGTCGATTCCTTTAAAACTTATAATGGATCATTTGACGGGGATATTTTTTCCTGTAATTCTTTTTGCGGTAAGTGTATCTGCTGGTTTGTTCGACTACAATACTTATATGATAAAAACCGTAGCTGTTCTTGCCGCTGTTCTTCTTATAGTTGATGTGGCATCACATTTGATAGAAAACAAACTCCTTTCCAAGTTTATTTCTTATACGATTTCAGCGGTAATTGCACTCAGAGCATTTGATGTGTATGAAGATGTTGTTAAATTTCTGGATTCTGTCTCCTTCGAGCTTGGGGAAGTGAGGCTCTCTCCATATTTTGTCATAAAAGGGTTGTTTGTTTTCGGAATTGTTATCTGGATAGCCAGTTTAATGGCTTCAGGATTAACTAAAAAACTTAAAAGATCTGAAACCCTGACACCTTCTTTGAAGGTTTTAACAGGAAAAACCTTTTCTCTCACCATTTATTTTATTGCTGTCATAATCGGTTTAAATCAGCTTGGAATAAACCTTACTGCATTTGCAGTTTTTGGTGGTGCAGTCGGTGTCGGGATTGGGTTCGGTTTGCAGAAAGTTTTCTCAAACCTGGTAAGTGGCTTTATAATTCTTATGGATAGTTCCATAAGACCCGGAGATATAATCCAGCTTGATGATAAGTTCGGAACTGTGAGTCATCTGGGAGGAAGATATATTTCTGTAACTGCCTGGGATGGAACAGAACACCTTATTCCCAACGAAGATATTGTAACTGGAAGAGTGATAAACTGGACCCATTCAAACAGAAATATACTTGTTATTCTTGATTACGGTGTTTCTTACAATTCTGATGTTCATAAAGTAAAAGAATTGATTTTAAAAGCTGCCGGAGAATCTCCGAGAGTATCAAAAACACCGGCTCCTTCCTGTGCCCTCAAAGGTTTCGGCGACAACTCTGTTGATTTTGTGTTGTTTTGCTGGATATCCGACCCTGAAAATGGAATGATGGGTCTGAAAAGTGAAATTAATTTCAGAGTTTGGGATCTTTTTAAAGAGCATAATATTGAAATTCCGTTCCCGCAACGGGATATTCACATAAAAAGTGATGTAAGAGAAAAAATTGCCGGCAAAACAGAAATATAAAGTACGGAGTCAATCATGGATGAAAACAAAAGCCACGGCGAAATCCAAAGCAAGACTGTCCTTCTGCAGGATAATGACGGTGTCAATGATATGTTAAGCTCCCTGAATGTCGGAAGGGAGAAAATGGAAAAGGAAAAGAAAAGAAAAAAGAGGAATAAAATCATTGTCATTGTTGCCGGAGCAGTTATCACTGTAGGGTTAGTTATGCTTGCAGTTTATATGGTGCTTTAAAGAGTATTGGCTTTCATACAGGCTCTGGGAATACCTCTTTTGCAGGCTATGCCGTAATATTTCTTAGCCTTTTCAATATCTTTTTCCCCGCCTGTTCCGTTTTCAGCCATTTCCGCATACTTCATGCACCCGTCTCTTGATCCTGCATTGCATGAATTGAGATAGTATTGTCTTGCTTTCGGAAGGTCCTGTTTTATGACCTGTCCTCTTTCTAAAATTCCCGCTAAAAGAAAACAGCCGTTAACATTACCTTTGGTACATTGATTTGCAAGTGTAGTGACAGCCTGGTGAGGTTCTTTCGGTCCGCCTTCTCCGTTGAGCATCATATCTGCAAGAGTAACACAGGCACCTTGAGAGCCTTTTTTACATTCTGCAGAATATGATCTTCTCGCATTACTGAGCAGGGAGTTGTCTTTTTTCAGTCTTCCAAGTCTGTAACATGCATCGGTAAATTTAGCATTGCAGCTTTCAACATAGTAAGCTTCAGCCTGCCTGTAGTTTCTTGCCATCTCATATTTAAAACCTTCCTGATAATATTGGAGCGGTGTCAGTCCGGCAGGGGGTTTTCCAGAAAAAACAAAGTTTTTTCCTTTCATTGAAACAACCTTTTTTTCCTCTTCCTGTTCCGGTCTGGCTTCAACTTTCGGAGCTTGGGCAGGCTTTTGTGCCCTTGCCGTTTTTGCAGGTCCCGGCTTTTTCTTTGAAGGGGTAGCTTTTTTTACTGTTTCTGTTTCAACTTTTTCATCCTTTTCTGCAACAGATGGATCTGTATCGGGTTGCTCATCCTTTTTTTCTGCAACGAGTGTTTCATCTTCGGAAAGTTTTTCATCCCTTTTTCCCGAAAAGAGAAATATTGCAGAAGCAGATAATAAAATAATCAAAAATATTGAAGAAACAGCGATCAATAAGCTCTTTTTGTTGGAAGGTTTTTTTGCTTTGTTCAATACGGCGGTTTCAACTCTTTTCCCTTTTGTGACAGCTTCTTTGAATTCATCCATGCTTTGAAATCTGTCTGCGGCACTTAAAGAAAGGGCTTTTGTTAGAGCTTTTTCAGCATATCCGGGAATGTCGGCATCAATGGAGTTAGGAGGAATAAGAGAGTCTTCCCCGAACCTTTCCATTGCCGCCGGAGGTACGACCCCGGTGACAGCTTTATAAAAAGTGGCTGCCATTGAATAAATATCTGTCCACGGTCCCTGTTCTCCCTGTCTGCTGTATTGTTCCAGAGGAGCATAACCTTCTTTTATGACAGGTGTCATGCTGAGGTTTTCATTCGTAACAGATGGTCTTGCTGAACCGAAATCAAGAAGTTTAGGGATGCCGTCTTCAGTTATAAAAATATTTTCAGGGCTTATATCTCTGTGGAGGAGATTGTTTTCGTGAATAGTTGAAAGAGCATTCATTACCGGAACAAGAATTGATAAAGCTGTCTGGAAGTCTATCCTTCCCCCGTTTTTGTCAAGATATGAGTCAAAGGGAGCTCCGCTGATGTAAGGCATGACAAGATAAGCAGTGTTGTTTTCCTCAAAAAGGTCTTTTACACCTACAATATTCTGATGTGA
>SLGQ01000152.1 GCA_007136595.1 Candidatus Sumerlaeota bacterium
GCATTGAATTTGTAGTAACGATCAAAAACACCAAAGGTGCCTTGCTGGAGATAGTTGAAGAACTTACAGCTATCGGATTTAATATATCAAGTCTTCACTTGAGCGCTGAAGATGCAAAAGAAGAAGCTGGGGCTGTTTTTGTAACAGTCAAAGGATCGAATATCGAACAGGTTGAGTCTTTGAACAAAAAAATGAAAACAAAAAAGTCTATAGTTAAGCTTTCAATAACGAATATAGACTATTAAACAAAATGGAGGTGTGTGATGAAGGGTGTTTATACCGCTATTGTGACCCCGTTTGACAGAAGTGGATCCATTGATTTCAATGCTATGGGTTCTTTACTTGAAATGCAGGTCAATGCGGGCGTTTCGGGGATTATTGTTTGTGGAACGACAGGAGAAGCCGCAACACTTTCTATTGAAGAAAAGGTATCACTTTTTGAGTTCGTAAAAGAAAAATGCGGACAACTTGATATTGTCGCCGGAACAGGGACGAACAATACCGCTGAAACAGTAAATCAAACTAAGGCGGCTTTAGAATGCGGAATAAACAAGGTGCTCATTGTAACACCATATTACAATAAACCGAGCTGTGCCGGACTTGTCAGACATTACAGTGAAGTAGCAAATACAGGTGCCGGAATAGTCCTTTACAATGTTCCTGGGAGAACAGGGCTTAATGTCACACCGGACACACTTGAAGAACTTGCCGCCATTGAAAATATCATAGCTGTAAAAGAAGCTACCGGCGATATGAAACAACTTGCAGAATATATTGATGCAGTAGGTTCTGACCGTTTTGATTTTCTTTCAGGAGATGATTTCACCGTTGTTCCATTCATCTCACTTGGAGGGAAAGGGGTTATAAGTGTTTTCACAAATATTCTCCCTGAATTAGGAGTGGCTATGGTTAACTCGGCAATTGCAGGCGACTTCAAAAAAGCGGCGGACATTCAGATATCTCTAAACAGAATCAATAAAGCAATGTTCATGGAACCCAACCCTCTCCCGGTAAAAACATCTCTGTCGCTTATGAAATTGTGTGAAGACAACTTCCGCGCACCTCTTGACAAAATGGAAGAAAAAAACATTGCAAAGTTATCTGAGACCTTAAAAGATTACAGCCTCATCTGATTAAATACAGAAAAGTTGTATTATGATTTTTTTTAAAGTATCATCTCCCGTAGTTTAAATTTGGAGGGATTATGTTCGGACAAGTTGACCCTTGGATTTTTTGGGGAATTTTAGCTCTGATATTTTTCATTCTCGAGGTGTTTGTTCCAAGTTTTTGGATAGCTATTCTCGGGATAGGTGCAATCGCAGCAGGATTTGTTGCCTTCCTTGGTGGAGACACAACACTTCAGGTTGCTGTTTTATCAATAGTATCAATTATTTGCGGTCTTTTTCTCCGTCCTGTGGCAC
The DNA here is from genome assembly GCA_007136595.1 of Candidatus Sumerlaeota bacterium. Lineage (GTDB taxonomy): Bacteria > UBP6 > UBA1177 > UBA1177 > UBA1177 > SLGQ01. Next base: position 1,422 of record SLGQ01000152.1, read on the forward strand.
TTAAATATATATACAAGTCAGGAAACAACATACCAACAAATGCCGATGCGCTTATAGGAAGAAAGGTTTCTGTAATAAAAGAAGTTACAGCAAACGGTGCAGGACGGGTAAAAATTGGCGGTGAAACATGGAGAGCTTTGCCTGAAAATGAATCGGATGTTTTTCCAGACGAAACCGTTGTTATTGTAAAAAAAGTTGAGGGAGCTAAAGTCATAGTTTCAAAACCGGATGAAAACAGTAGTGAAACTTAAATATTAAGGAGGAAAAAATGGGTGCAGGTTTATTTTTCTGGGGAGTATTTGTAGTGTTTGTTATCACAATTCTTGTCAAAGGTGTTAGAATTGTTCCTCAAACTAAGGTTATAGTAATAGAGAGACTTGGGAAATATCACAAAACTCTTGTGAGTGGTTTCAACATCATTATTCCTATTCTCGATAAACCACGGGAGATGGAAATCCTTTCTACTAAAACCCTTTACGATGGCAGAAAAATTTCCGTTAAATCTTTCATAAGCATGATAGATCTCAGAGAAGGTGTTCACGATTTCCCAAAACAGAATGTTATCACAAAAGACAATGTCGTGATTGAAATTGATGCAATACTCTTTTATCAGATAACGGATGCATACAAAGCAACTTATGAAATATCAAATCTTCACAGTGCAATTGAAAAGTTGGCTAAAACTACTTTGAGAAACATAATTGGAAACATGGATCTTGATGAAACTTTGTCAAGCAGAGACGATATCAATGCAAAAATGACTGAAATTCTTGATGATGCAACGGACAAATGGGGAGTAAAGGTTAACAGAGTTGAAATACAGGATATTAATCCTCCCGAAGATATAAAAAACGCTATGGAAAAACAAATGCGTGCAGAAAGAGATAAGAGAGCTGCCATCCTTAATGCTGAAGGAGACAAACAGTCTCAGATTCTTGAGTCAGAAGGTGTAAAACAAAGAAAAATCAATGAAGCTCAAGGGTTTAGAGAAGAAAAAATTCAACAGGCTGAAGGGGAAGCTCAGGCTAAGATCAATGTTGCACAAGCAGAAGCCGAAGCAATAAGATTGGTCTCTGATGCAATAAAAGAAACTAAAATGGATCCTGCACAGTATTTAATAGCTTTAAAATATATAGAAGCACTTGAAGGTATGACTTCAGGAAAAGACAATAAAGTCGTTTACATGCCTTATGAAGCTTCCGGCATTCTCGGCTCTGTCGGATCAATTCAGGAAATGTTCAAGAATCTTCCTAAATAACAATTTTTTCAGAAAAACATCATTCATTCAGCTCAATTAAAACAAATGACCCATACCGCTAAAAAAGACTGAGGGGCGAGGCAGGTTCTGAAATAATTTAGAAAAAACCTGTTAGAATGAACTTAATTCAAGTGACACAGCTACCCGCTGCATTTACCACTTTGCCCCTTTTCTCAGGCCCCTCATTTAAAGCGGCAATAGAAATTAATCATGTGGTACTTTACTTGTTTTCGTTTTAATTGTCAACAGGATTTCTCATTTTTTCTTAACTTTTTTTTTTGACTCTGTTTTTTCACACAAACACACAATTCATACCGTTTCATTTTTTATACCAACAACTCTTTGACTCTATTTTACTTACAATATTTGACATGTTTGAATATAATGGTATTGTAATGTTCAGTTTTTTATTAATCGACTTTATCTTGCAGATAATTGGAGAAATGAGATGAACAGTGACTTTTACTATGACTTACTGATAAAAAAAAGTGACGGTTCCATAGCTATAATAAAATCTCTTGCGGAGCTTCAACAAAAAATCGTTCTTGAAGAAGTGTTGATATCTGATCTTTACTCTAAAAACGGAAAAGATTGGGAAGAGTTGAATACTATTTCTGAGCTTGAACCTTTTTTCCTATTATTGAAAAAAGCTAAAACACCAGAACCAGAACCAGAACCAGAACCAGAACCAGAACCAGAACCAGAACCAGAACCAGAACCAGAACCAGAACCAGAACC
>SLGQ01000364.1 GCA_007136595.1 Candidatus Sumerlaeota bacterium
GTTGACTCTGACTCAAAAAGTGTAGAGTTGGCTTTTGCCTGATACATAAGAAAGGATATCATGCCGGTTGAAAAAATGACTATGGCTATCATCACCTCAAGAAGTGAGTAACCTTTTTTTTCAACATTTTTGCTTAAGTTACAGTTATATATCAACAACTTTTCCTCCGCTAGAAAATTCTGTTGTTTCGTTCATACAGACAAAACTCTCACCGTTGGGACCGATTTCAATATAATAAAACATGGAAACTGAATCACTTACTCTCGACTCAAGAACAATGTTGGAAATTGCAATTTCTTTGATGGGGCTTTCATCACCTCCACAATTAGTATTTGTTATCATTGACGGAATCAGCACCGTCCCACCTGCTCCGGATGTGTTTTTCACCTGCCCTGATGATGTAAAAAGAAGGACAACCGGTGAACTTAACTCTGAGCCGTTAACTCTCAATATATCAACATTATGTTGAACATTGGTTCTCCGGATGAGTGTGTCTGTGGCGAGTGAACCCCAGTTGGAGAGAGAAGAATCAAGCCGCTGTATCAATCTGTGGGAATCAGATGTGAATTCAAGGGCAATTACGGGTCTTCTTGTTATCATTTCGTCTTGTTTTTCAACGCTTGCTGTCATGGCGAAACTTCTTGCCCGGTTGAAATCAGCCAGAAGATGTGCAATGGATTTCCTCGCTCTGTGCTGTGCGACCCACATGTTTACCTGAGGCACAGAAAAAGTTGCAAGCATTGTGATTATGACTAAAACTACTATCAGCTCAAGAAGGGAAAAACCTTTTCGACCTTCTTTCTTTTCAGAAACTTTTATCATGGCTAAAACTCCACACAATAAGTCACATTCTAAACATAGCATTGACAAAAATCATTATCGCCCGCCTGTATATAATTGTACAACTTTTAAACAAAAGAGGTTCGGCTCTATATTTTGGAACAGGCATGTGACTGATATAACTCGATTTAAAAAGCAATGACACTTGGACACTTTTTTGATTTATTTTTTATTCTTTTGTCGCTTTTTTATACTCGGAAGGGGTGAGCCCGGCACACTTTTTAAACATTGTATTGAATGTTGTCTTTGATCTGAACCCTGAATCATAGGCAACAGCAAGGATGTTTTTGTTATCATAGTCTTTGTCGAGCAGAAGTTTTTTTGCTTCTTCTATTCTGTAGCCGTTTACAAAGTTGTAAAAGCTTGATCCAAAATGACGGTTTATTACAAAGCTGACAATATTTGTTGTTGTTTTTATTTCTTTTGCAAGGGCGGGAAGTGAAAGATCCGGGTCTTTAAATATCTTTTTTTCTTCCATTGCAACAAGCAATCTTCTGGAAACTTCTTCAATTGTTTCCTTGTCAATTTTTTGACTGTCACCTTGACCGTTTTTCTCAATTTCTTCAGATTTTCCAGCCACTTCTTTCTTCTTTCGGCAAGTTGAAAAATATGCCGCCGCCGAAATCAGAAGTAAAATTAAAAAAGAGGCTGTCAACCTGGGGAGCCAGGGAGATTTGTTAAGATGGATATCTATTTTTCTGATCTTTATGTTTTCAGGACGGTTTTTGATCTTTGTATCAAACGATTTTATTTTAAGAACGGAATTTCCAGACGGAATATCCCTTAAAGAGACAACTTCCATGTTGCCAAGCTCTTTCCAGCTATCCTCTCTGTTCCCGGAAGACAAACTGTAAGCAAATGATATGCTTTCGTTTTTAATGTAGTTAAGCGGCACAAATCTTATTTCCACCTGAGATGTATCATAAGGAAGTTTTGAAAGATGATCCCTGTGTTGGAATTCCGCATCGATCAATATGTCACGAATTATTACAGAAGGGATATTTACATTTTCAAGTTTCAAAGGATCTGCTTCAACAAGTCCCCCCATTGAAGGAAAAAGGAGATTGCCGTTTTTCCGTCTGAACGATGCAGGGTGAACTCCACCGGTGTTTTCCATTTTTCTTATGCCGTCACTTTGTCCGAACATTCTTACAGGTATTTTTTCACCTTCTTTGTTTGAAATAAATTCCAAAAGATGTGTTCTGTATATCTGGAATATCCCCCTTGTGCTTGAAAACCAGAAGTTTGCATTGTTATCCTGAACGATCGAAAAAATTGAATCACTTGGAAGTCCGTCTTTGCTTCTTATGTGGATGAACTCATTGTCGCCGGCAACCATGTTTATCCCGGAATCATGGGTGGTTACCCACAAGTTTCCATCGCTGTCTTCATAAATTGAAAGGATACTTGTTCCGGAAAGCCCGTCTTTTTCAGTAAAAAGATCGTAACCATCTTTTTTAAGCCTCAAAAGCCCTTCAGATGTCGCTGCCCACAATATTCCTGAACGGGTTTCATATATCTGTCTTACCATTGAGTTTTCAGGGGCTTTCCGTGGTTTGGAGAAATAGTTTTCAAACTTTCCATCTTTAAGAAGGAACAGTTGTCCACCCAAAGTTCCTGCCCATATATTTTTCCTGCTGTCTTCATATACGGCTCCCACTACTTTAGATGTCAAACCATGCTTTTCGTTATAAACGGTTATTTTTCCGCCATCCCATTTTGCAAGTCCGTTTGCTGTACATATCCATATATTTCCAAGAGAGTCTTCGTGCAAACCTCCTATGAGATTTGAAGGAAGTCCATTGTTTTCATTGAACCTTACAACTTTTTTTTCTGTCACCCAGTTTAAGCCGCCACCTCTTGTCCCGATCCACAGACCACCTTTGCTGTCTTCAAGTATTCCGTATATCATGTTGCTGGAAATACCTTCTCTCAAGGTGTAAGTAGAAAAAATTCCATCGTGGAACACTGCAATTCCATCATCAGTTGCAACCCATAAATAACCTGAATCATCAAAAATTATGTCTCTGACACTTTTTCCGGGAAGACCGTCAGCGGTGTCGTACTGCTCAATATTGTTTCCCGAAATCCTGACAGCTCCCATCCTGGAAAGCCCGACCCATAAAGTTCCATTTTCTTCCTCTGCTATTACAGAGATGGCTGAGCCGAAAGAGCCGGGTGACACTTTTACAGGTTTTTCCGTTATGTCCGAGATATTATATATTTCCCCGGTAATAGTTCCTGCAAGGGTGTGTCCCGAAACAGAAACAAAAAGTGAAGTGACAACGCTTGAAACAACATTGTTTATTTTTTCGGGTATCGAGACTTTTTCCCCGTCATATTCGACAATTCCCTTTTCTTCCGTAGAAACGACCAGCACACCGTTTCTATCCAGTGTCATTGCAATAATGTTAACTTTCTGAAGTTCATTTGCGTCAACGGCAATTATTTTTTCTTCATTAAAATCATAGTAAGCCAGTCCTTTTCCGGTACCGATCCATATTTCCCCGTCTTTGCCGGTGATCAGATTTTTTATAACAGGTGACGGAAGCCCTTTTTCTTCATCGTAAAGAAA
>SLGQ01000252.1 GCA_007136595.1 Candidatus Sumerlaeota bacterium
CTTTTAACACCCTTCAAGCGGTTGGAAAAGGAATGGAAGATTACAAGTACAGAATGCAGCTTTATCCTATGGATTGTCAGGGTTGCGGAAACTGTGCAGATATTTGTCCGGCACCTAAAGGCAAAGCACTTGACATGGTTTTCTTTGATGAACTTGTTGATGTTGAGGCAAAAAACAATGACTTTGCGATCCACCTTCCCATAAGAGATGATCTTATGCCGAAAACCACAGTGAAGGGAAGTCAGTTCTGTCAGCCTCTTTTTGAATTCAGCGGTGCATGTCTGGGTTGCGGAGAAACACCGTATGTTAAACTTGTTACTCAGCTTTTCGGCGACAGAATGTACATTGCAAATGCGACCGGATGTTCTTCCATTTACGGCGGAACAGCTCCTACCACTCCATACTGTAAAAACAAAGAAGGCCGTGGTCCGGTTTGGGCGAACTCTCTTTTTGAAGACAATGCCGAATATGGATACGGAATGGCACTTGCTGTCAGACAGAAAAGAGAAAGGATCGAGATGCTTATGAATAAAATTCTCGGAACTGAATGTGACTGTGGCGAAAAAGTGAGCGATGAACTTAAAGCAGTATTCAAAGAGTGGATCGAAAACAAAAACGATGCCGAAAAAACAAAGGAACTTGCTCCCAAACTTGAGGCACTTCTTTGCAATGAAAATATTGAGTGCAAAACTCTTGATGAAATTTTTGAACTGAGTGACTATTTTGTTAAAAAATCTGTCTGGATAGTTGGTGGTGACGGATGGGCTTATGATATCGGTTACGGTGGACTTGACCATGTTCTTGCAAGTGGTGAAAATGTTAATGTTCTTGTTCTTGATACCGAAGTTTACTCAAATACTGGTGGACAGGCATCAAAAGCTTCACAGTATGGACAGATCGCAAAATTCGCTGCAAGCGGTAAAAAGATGAAGAAAAAAGATCTTGGACTTATTTCAATGACTTATGGTTACATCTATGTTGCATCAATTGCAATGGGTGCTGATCACAATCAAGTTATGAAAGCAGTTCTTGAAGCTGAAGCTTATGACGGTCCATCTATAATCATTGCATACTCTCCTTGTATTAACCACGGAATAGATATGGGTAAGAGCCAGGATGAGATGAAACTTGCAGTTGAAACAGGTTACTGGCCTCTTTACAGGTTCAACCCTGAACTCAAAAAAGAAGGAAAGAACCCGTTCCAGCTTGACTGCAAAGAACCGACAAGAGATCCGCAGGAGTTCATTGATAAAGAAGTCCGTTACAAAGCTCTTGACAAGCAGTTCCCCGAGGAAGCTGTAAAACTTCAGGCACTCCTTAAAGCAGATCTCAAAGAAAGATGGGCAAGACTCAAAAAACTTGCCGAGCATGACATATTCTAAAACAAAACTGATATATCTTTGATTTAAAATTCAAATCTGATATTATTCATAGTCTAAAAAGTTCACTTTATTAATTGAGGTTTTTTATGAAGATAATTTTTTTATCTGTTGCAATGCTTTTTTTTGCAAGCTGTGTGGGTGCTCCCGCCAGAGATAAATCTGATCAGAAACTGGTCCCGTTTGATATTAAATACAGCTCTATTATTAAGGGTGTAGTGAGTTGCAGTGATATTCAAAATGTAAAGGTCGTTGCCATGCGGCAGGTAAAAGGGGAGTGGCGTTTTGCAGATTATGCAACTCCTTTTGATGACGGTTCTTTCTATCTTTTTGTAAGGAGTGGTCAGTTTCTGGTTTTTGCTTTCAATGATGTTAACGGAAACAATGTTTTTGATGAAAATGAGCCTGCTTCCTACTATAATTTCGGTAATCCTGTCGAGGTTAGGTCCGGAATGATAATTATGGATATAGAGATAAAGATCGGAGAAAATTCAATTACTCAACGACAGGGGCTCGATTTGAACCGGCATGAAAATTACACATACGGTATGAAAAAGCCTAAACCGGGTACAGTTGTTACAATGAACAGTGAACTTTTTCTTGAAAAAGACAAGTTTGGAAGATGGTATCCTGTTGAAATGTTTAAACATACTCCAGCAAATGTATATTTTCTTGAGCCTTATGATGAAAATAGGATCCCTATTCTGTTTGTTCACGGAATCTGGGGAACTCCCAACGATTTTCAATATTTTGTTTCCAATATTGACCGGACAAAATATCAAATATGGTTCTATCACTATCCGACAGGTTTAAGACTCAAACCTCTTGCTGAAATACTTTACAGGAGAATGGAAGAGCTCCATAAAAAATATGGTTTTGAAAAACTTGTTTTGACGGCACACAGTATGGGTGGACTGGTAAGTCGTGCATATCTCAACAAGTATATTGAAAGGAAAGAGGCTGACTATATTAAACTGTATGTTACTTTGTCAACTCCCTGGGATGGTAGCGAATTATCACAAAGAGGTGTAAGAAGAAGCCCGTTTCTCATTCCGGGATGGCAGGATGTTGCCACGGGAAGTGGCTATATCGAAGATCTTAGAAAAGTAAAACTTCCTGAAACAATACCGTTTTATCTGTTTTTCAGTTTTTCGGGCAACAGCACTATAAACCGTGATTCCGATGATGGTGTAATATCTATAAGAAGTCAGCTTTCTTACCATTTTCAGGATCAAGCTGAAAAAGTCTTTGGAAGCTATGAAGATCATGTAAGTATTTTGCATGACGAGTGGACCTTCGACAAGTATTCAAAATTGCTCGAGGAAACATTTTTCACTCAAAAAATTGAAGATCCGGAAGGAATTGAAGATCCGGTAAAAATTGAAGAATCCGGGGAAATCGAAGGACAGGAAGAGCCGGAAGAGCTTGAAGAAATCGAAGAAATCGAAGTGCCGAAAGATTCCGGATAAATTAAAAAACAGGTCTGTTTTCTCAAAAGTGGTTGCAAAAAGTATCAAAAAGTGGTAAAAAGTCCTTGCAGAAAGTGTCAAAATGTGGTAATTTATGCAAGGAGATTTGATAAATGGGGGTAAAATGGAAAGAATAGGAATGGATGCGCTTGTAAGGTGGAAGGAGAGCGAAGCGAGAAAACCGTTGATTGTTCAAGGGGCAAGACAAGTTGGCAAAACATACTTGTTAAAGGAATTCGGTAAAAGATATTTTCCTAAATATCATTACATAAATTTTGAAAAATCCTCTGCGTTATCGAAAGTTTTTGAAAAAACACTTGATCCTTTTGAAATTTTAGAAGAGTTGGAATTTTCATTAGGAACTGAAATTGACAGAGAAAAAGATCTTATAATTTTTGATGAAATACAAAGAGAGCCAAAAGCTCTGACTTCTTTAAAGTATTTTTGTGAAAACATGCCGGGGACTGCTGTATGTGCTGCAGGTTCTCTGCTTGGAGTTGCCATGAACATTGAATCTTTTCCTGTGGGAAAGGTTGATATGTATGATATGGCTCCTCTTAATTTTTA
>SLGQ01000108.1 GCA_007136595.1 Candidatus Sumerlaeota bacterium
GGTACTCTAATTTTATAATCCATAAGAAGTTTTGGTTTGGATGTGACAGAATAGAACCATTGGAGGCTAGACAAATGAAGAAATTGTTAGTGTTTACATTGCTTTTTATCATAGCGTTGCTGTTCGTTTCCTGCAACACCTATGATGTGGAAGGTAAACCCGAAGTAGCGGCAAACCCTGCAAAACAGGTTTTTGCATATTACCCATGGGGTTCCGGAGACGAAACAACTGACCCGGGAGAAGAACCCGGTGAGGATCCGGATGAAGATCCTGGAGAACCGGGAGAAGACACGGATGATGACCCGGGAGAACCCGGAGAAGACACGGATGATGATCCTATCGAAGATACAGATGAAGATGAAGAAATAATTGATGATGATACTGAAATAACAGATGATGATACTATTATCATTACCTATTCCGACACAAGTGCTCCGCCTGAAATGGGTGCTCTTGTTTCTACTGAAGATCAGCGGGAATTTGAAGTTATCAACAGGGGTGTGACAGGGGAGCTCAAGATAAGGAGCATAAATCTTCTTGATCCGAATTTTAGATTGATAAGTGAAGAAAACGGACATCCCGATGCATACAGAGATCTTTTTAAGATCCAGATATCTAAAACAGAAAACGGGATCGCTCGTGGCGGTTTCAATGAAAAAACCCTTTCTTTTGATAATACCATTGCAGAAGAAGGTTACTACATTGCCCCTCTGTGTCCTCTTGACATCAATGATCCCACAAGATGCAAAGGCAGTTTTGATATGAAGGATTACAACACCCGTTTCAGAATACTTCTTTCTTATGACAAGAATGCTGTTGAAAGACTTATGCAGAATCCGCCTCAGGAGACAGAATACAATCCCCAGACTCAGCAGGATGAACTTAAATACAGAGTTTCGGGAGACTTCTGGATAGAGATTTGTACGAACGATCCTACAAAAGAAAGATCAGATACTTGCGGAGATAATGCAACATCTTACCTTATCCAGGTTACAAGACAGCCCAATCCTCCTCCAAAACCACTTATAAAAGTTGATTTCCAATATACTGTAGGAGGTCCGGCATCATACAGGAACATCAGGGATAAAGTTACTATGAACCTGAGAAACACCTGTGTTGAAAATCCTGATAATCCGGGACATTGTCTCCCTAACTGGGAAGATAACTATTACATTAAATATAAATGGGAAATGAGAGAATCCCCGACACCTTTCCAGGAAGAGTCTCAGCTTAGACTTCCTGATACTGCCGGACAGCCCGGACAGTGGTTGGCAGATTTGCCCGGTGGTCAAAATCCCAAAAGAGCCGAGTTTACCGGACTGATGGTTACTCCAAGAAGGATCAATCAATCAAATATGCCGGAAGACGGCGGAACCTACGATGCATCAAAATGTAATGAATGCGGTGAAGAACCTATGGATTTTGAGGATGATTTTTTTGCGAACAAACTTTCACAATATTTGCTGTGCCGCCAAAGGTATTGTGAAAGAACGGCAACCAGACTTTACAAGGTTCAAATTGAAGCACAGACAGTTGACAAAAACACTGACCTTGAAAGTGAAACGGCTGAACTTATAATAATTCCTAAAATAATTCCGCAAGCCCGTGTAGTTGCCCAGTTGACATGGGAACAGGGTTACAGGACAGCGTCAGAGATGGATGCAAGAACTGATGGTACGAGAGTTGACCTTGATATTCACCTCATAAAGGGAAACAGTGTTGAAGCTGTCCAAAGAGGTTTTTCCAATCCTGACGGACTTATGTGCACCAAACAGCAGCCCATGGGTATGGTTGTTGACTGCACAGATCCGATTTATGAAGTTTTCTGTCGCCATGATGACTGTTCTTTTGCCGACCAGTCAATAGACACATCTCCTGTTCCACTTCAGGAATCGATCGCATGGAATGCTTCTCTTGATAGAGATAATACTTGGGGTGGTGGCAACTATGAAGTTCCTGAAACCATTGGTCTTGGTCCTATTGATGAAACTGGTCACAGACCTATAGATGATGATGAATATCTTGTTGTTGTAGGATACTCGTTCTGTGAAACATTTTCAAGTGACCCTGTTAACCACTGTTGTCCTGCCGGCCAAGTTGATGGGCAGGGTAGAACTTGTACAGGTGAAGCATATAATGTAAATGCAAGAGTTGATATACTTGTTGACGGTTTTGATGCACCAAGATCCGCCAGAGTTGAGGGGACAAATGAACTAAGACCCGCTGACAATTATTCTGAAACCACTAAGGACTTTACGATCAGACCTGATGAGTGGAAAGTTATAGCAACTGTCAAATGGGACAACACCCTTCCTCCTCCTGAAACCAATCCCACCTATATAGGAGATGGTATTGTAACTGATATTCCAATGGCAGATCATGGGATCGAAACTGATGCTCAGGCTTATAAAACATGTAAGTTCAACATTACATTCTGTGAGCTTGTTCCGATATGGGATCCTGAAGCCTACTACTCTTTTGTTAATGGTCCTCAGATCCCGGGTGATGAAACAAGCCCGAGAATAGGTGAATGTTACTGAGGTAATTTATTTGAATAATGCCGGGCAGTTTTCTGCCCGGTTTTTTTTTGCTTTTATTTCTCCGGGTTTTCTGTTATATTTGGCAGATAATTTGTGTTTTGAAAAAGGTTCGGTAGTATGAAATTTTTTATTTTTGCAGTTATTTTATTTTCAATATGTTTCAGCTATGGGGAAGAAAATGTTTACTCAATTTCCATGTTGGGACAGGAGATCGGTACAAGTTCAGAAAAGTGGAGTGTGATACAGCACAAAGATGGAAGATGCTTCATTAAGCTGGAAACAAACAGTGAAATGAAAATAATGAGGGGTCCAAGCTCAATGGAAGTTTCTTCCAAGTCCTCGGTTTTTGTGGAGTGCAATACATTTAAACCTGTATCAATACAAACCGAAAGTAGGGAACCCGGTTCATCTACAGAAGGAAAAGCTGTAGTAAAAGAAAATGTTTTCAGTGGTGAGATCATAAGGGGAAATAACAGAGAAAATGTATCATACAAGATGGGTGAAGGGTTAACTTTTTTCAGCATGATATTAAGAAAATATTCCCCGGAACAGCTTGCAAAAGGTTTCAGCAAGACAGTGATATCGGAAGAAAGTCTTAATAAAGTTAATGTAACAGTGTCCGGCAAAAAACTGGAAGACCATTATTTAATAAATGTAAATTACTCAGGCATCCCTATAGATTTTAAGATAAAAAACGGGACAGTTGTCAGGTCGGATCTTCAAAACGGATTGATTTCCTACAGACTGGTAAAAAGTTCAAACTTAAAAGGGGAGCCGGATGTTCCCGATCGCAAAAATAAACCGGAAATAAAAACCGACATTTTAGAGCTTGCCTCAAAAAGGAACAGAGGGATCAATATAAAAGATCCCCGCAGAGCAAAAACAGCCACCTTCTCTTTTAAAGGGGAAAATATTCCTGATATACTTTCAAATTGTTATCAGAAAGTGAGGGATATTCCGGGTGGAAGGTTAGTTGAAGTTGATCTTGGCAAGGTCCCATGCGGAAAAGGAACAGTTGAAGATGTTCATTTGCTGCCCAATATCTTTGAGGACAGCAACTCGCCTGAGATCATCAAGGTTGCACAACGCATAATGAAAAAAGGCAAAAACAGGGACGATCTCATTGAAAGGACGGTATCTTTTGTTTTCAGGCACATTAAAGATAAAAATTATAATCACGGTAATCTTTCTGCAAGTGAAACTTTAAAGAAAAGGGCGGGTGACTGTACGGAACACTCAACCTTGCTGTCTGCTCTTTTGAAAGCCATGAAGATTCCTGTTAAAATGGTTTACGGTGTTGTTCTTGACCCGGAGGGAAGATTCTTTTTTCACAACTGGAATGAAGTTTATACCGATAAAGGGTGGATCGTTGTTGACTCCACTTTTGGAATGAAAAAGTCCGATTCAGCACGGATAGCCCTTGTTTACGGGGGAGGAGATTCTGCCAACAGAGAAGAAGTCGCTTTGACAGTTATCAGGTTTCTGGCAAATAATATTGAGATTTCTGTTGAAGGGTTTTCGTATGAATAAGTGGTATTCAACGGCAGCAGTTGCGGGATCAGCTTTTGAGCATTTAGGTGAAAGAATAATTCCATTTGAAGATTTGGATCAAGATATTTTAAAAACGATAGATCTGTTGTTTTTGGATGATGTGAGAGATTTTTACAGCAAGTTCCGTCTTTACCACAGTATTGCTCTTTCAGACAAAGAAATTCCTGTTGAATCTCAGGAGAAATTTATTCTGCTGCATCCCGGTGCAAATTTTTTCAGCAGAATAGGTCATGATATAATAAATCTTTTTACCCCTTTTGAGCAGTTTGAGTATCTTGAAGATAAGGTGATAAAGGATCGGGTGACAGCAGGTTTAAAATTCGGGAGACAGATCAATATAGCCGGACACCTTTTGCAAGGTTCAGGGTTTAACAGTTCCGGTAAAATGAACGGTGAAGATCTTTTATGCCATTTAAGAATATTGGCAAGGAAAAAAGGTGTTGACATTTTCATTGAAAACGAAGATATTTTCAATGAAACAATATTGTGCTCCGAATCTATTTTGAATATTGTTCTTGAGGAGATCGTTGATAACTGCAAACAGTATTCTGCAGGCAGAGTTGATTTGACAATTGAAGCAGAAAAAAAAATAGTGTTTAAAAATGAGCTGAAAGAAAATCTTGATCCCTGCCGTGCTAAATCAAGACTCAGATGGCCCTTTGTAAAAAGTATGAGAAGCAGAGGAAACGGCATGGGTCTTTTTATAGTATCTGCAGCATCTGTCAATGGAGGATTTGATTGGGATATAAAAATAGAAAAAAATGCCTTTTATTTATCTTTGTCTTTTTGATATTTTCTGTCATTGAAGGACAGGTATATCCTGAAGATCCGCTTGAGCCGGTAGCTGACCACTCTTTCGGGAGCAGAAGCAAGGAGCTTTCCCATTCTATTGATACTCACAATTGCGGGAAAGGATGCGGTGCTATTTTAAGTCATAACTCCCAGTACATAATGAATCCTTCTCTTTCTTTGATGGAGAGAACATTTACCTTCTCGGCTCTTTACCACTATAAAAAAAGCGGATCTATATCTGTATCGGATTCAAGAACCTCAAAAGTTGCAGGAGGTGTAGCCTATGTTCATCATGATGGTTTGAATCTTATAAGATCGAATTTCGCATTTCCTTTTCATGAAAGGGTGTTTTTCGGGATGAACTTTTCAGCCTATCTGGGAGACTATGCTCCTATACAGAGAAGGGGAGGGCAGTCTTATTCTTTTGATGTCGGTATGTCTGCTATTATATCAAGTTTTATGCTTGTAGGTTTTGCGGCAACGGATGTTGTTACTGTCAAAGGGAACAGTATTCCCAGAAAATTAAATTTTCAGATGGAGTTCAAAATATCTGATTTTATATTTATAAATAATGCATGGCAGTATCATCTTGAACCCGACAAAGAAAAATTCCCAGATAAAAGAAGTGAGCTTAAAAATTTTGATTTTTATACGGGAGCGGAATTCAGGTATAACTGGTTCAGGGCAGGAATGGGATTCAACAACCTTTCTTATAACAGAGATTTTTCATGGGACACAACTCTTAAAACTTTCAGCTTAGCTTTTTATCAGCCCCATGCCGGAGGAATATACGGAAGTTTTATGTATAACAAGGATTATATGACATTTACTGTAAATATTGTTTGGGAACCGAATGTAAGCAGACAATGATAATTAAAAATCAAAATATGTGGACTTTTATATTCCGGATGCTTATATTTTAGTAACGGTTACTTAAAATATGGGGGCTTTTATGGATGACAGAAGAAAAAAAGATGACAGAAGAGATGAAGATCAATTTAAACTTCCTAAGGATGAGAGATCTTTCAAAGACAGGAGAAACAGGGAAAGAAGGACAAAAGACCGTATCCCTGTAAAAATGTGGATAAGAAATATTGACGGGAATGCCAACTATTTCCAGCAGACTGGAAATTTAAGTGCGAACGGTATGTACATTCTTTCTCCCAATCCTTACCCGGTGAACACATCTTTTCAAGTTGAGTTTCAAGTCCCCGGAACAGATCATATAGTTAACTGCAATGCTCTTGTTTTAAGATGTACGGAAGATGGGCAATTCATAGGGCTGAGCGTGAAGTTCGTTGATATGAGTGAAAAAGACAGAAAGATCATAAATGATGCAATGGACGAGTTGATAAGTGAATACTGGTATATAATGGAATAAAATGAACCGTATACATACCGATGTCCTTATTATAGGAAGCGGGCTTTCCGGTCTTTCTTCTGCATTAAGTCTGGCTCTCAAAGGAAAACAGATCCTTCTGGTAACTAAAGAAAAGATAGACATATCAAACAGTGCCAACGCTCAGGGCGGTATTGCAAGTGTCGTTGATTTTTCACTTGACTCTTTTGAGAAACATATTGCAGATACTATGACTGCCGGTTGTCATCTTAATGATCGTGATGCGGTTAAGTTTTTTGTGGAAAACGGTCCTGATTCAATAAATTACTTTAAGGATCTCGGTTGCAAATTTTCTAAAGACAACTACGGACACCTTGATCTTGGTAAAGAGGGTGGACATTCTGCCAGAAGAGTAGTTCATGCCGGAGATATGACAGGGCAGGAGCTTATAGCAACTCTGAAAATGGCTGTCCTTAAACATCCCGGGATATCTGTCCTGGAAGATCACACAGCGATAGACCTTATAAGTGCTTCAAAATTTCTGTTGTCCGACAAAAACAGGATCATAGGTGCCTATGTTCTTGATCCGGGAGGGAATGTTCTTACTGTTGTTTCAAGAGCGGTTCTTCTGGCGACAGGAGGATGCGGAAAAGTATATCTATACACTTCAAATCCCGGAGTTACTTCAGGTGACGGAGTTGCAATAGGTTTCAGGGCAGGAGTGCCTGCTGTAAATATGGAGATGATCCAGTTCCATCCTACTATACTTTTTCATGAGAAAGTTACCTCGGTTCTCATATCTGAGGCACTGAGAGGCGAGGGGGGTGTTCTTATAAAAAAAGACGGTAAATCTTTCATGGAAAATTACCATCCTCTTAAGTCCCTTGCTCCAAGAGACATAGTTGCAAGAGCCATTGACCATGAACTTAAAAAATCGGGTGATGACTGTGTTTTTCTTGACATGACAAATCTTTCTGCCGGTTTTCTAAAAGGCAGGTTCCCGAATTTGTTCAATATCTGTCTGAATGCCGGAATAGATATGAGCGTTGATCCCATTCCTGTCGTACCCGCGGCACATTATATGTGCGGAGGTCTTAAAAGTACTCCGACTGGACAGACTGAAATCCCCGGACTTTTTTTAAGTGGAGAAATTGCCTGCACCGGTTTGCATGGGGCAAACAGACTTGCGTCTAATTCTCTTTTGGAAGTTGCGGTAATGTCAAAATATGTGGCAAAAGAGATAATGACATATACTGAAGAATATTCTGAAATAATTCCCGATCCTCCTTTGTGGAGCGAAGATACCGTTTCAAACAAAGATGAAAATGTTATCCTTAAGCAGAACTGGGATGAGATAAGAAGGTTCATGTGGAATTATGTCGGTATTGTAAGAAGTGATAAAAGACTGGACAGAGCTCTTGCAAGGCTGAATCTTATCAAGCATGAAATTTATGAATATTACTGGAACTTTAAAATATCAAGAGATCTTATTGAATTGAGAAATATAACCCTTGTTGCCGAAATAATAATAAGAAGTGCCATGAAAAGGAAAGAGAGCAGGGGACTTCATTTCAACATAGATTATCCCGATCTTTCAAAAGTTGTGTCAGATACACTGGTCGTTCCGGAAGAAATACTCTAGTAAAGGAAAAGGACTCCCTCATCACACCAGTAACTTACCATTTCAAAAAGGTCGTAATTCTTGAATTTTGAAGAGAGTGCACTCAGGGATATCTTTTTCTTTTTTGATATGAATTTAAAAAAGTTGTAGTCCTCTTCTGAGATAGTGCGGGTAATGATTCCCCCATCCAGCCTGTAAACAAGACCGCACAAATTTTCCTTATCAACTTCGTTGTTATATTTTTTGATATCAATAAAGCCGGTATCGACAATATCTTCAATGTCATAAGAAAATTTTTCAAAAAAAGCAGATTCGTTTATCCCTATTTCTGTATCAGGAGATATGGCGGTCAACTGGTAAGGGAATGTTATTTTGTCAGGCACAGGTGTCATAAGAGACATTGTGTAAAAATGGTTGTGTTTAAGGATATCTTCTGCAAGATTCCAGAGTTTCTTTTTCTGAAATCTTTCAAACAAATACCCGAAATACTCGTTAATAAGATCGAACAACTGTGAATACTCTATATCATCAAGAACATCTTCGGAAAGATCGGGATATTGTTTTTTTACCCACTTGTTCCATCTGAGAATAATGTCCCAGGATGGCATCTCAAGAGCCTTTGCCATCATAGGAAGAATTGAAACCATTCGTCCCCTGTTGTATATAAGGTCTATTCCCCATGATATTTCGTCAACTTTTTCAAATTCTCTTTTACTGAAAAGAGGGTTTTCCGCAACTCTGTAGGGATACGAGTTTTCAACTTTATAATCGAATTCTCTTTTTCTGTTGAATATTCTGGTGCCGGGATACATGGAAAGTCTATAAACATTAATGTTTATGGGCCACAGATTGAAAGCAGTCTCAAGATCGTTAAGGAAGTCATCATAACTCATTTTAGGAAGCCCTGCAACAAGATCTATCCCGAAAGGAATATTCGGAAAATTGTTCATATACCGAATGTTCGCGATAGAATTTTCGATATTTAACGATGTCATAAGGTTTTCATGCACTTTCTGGTTGATAGTCTGTAACCCGAAGTTAAGATAAACATTCATTTCAGAGATCACTTCTATTTCCTGTCGGGTCAAGAGATCCGGTCTCACCTGAATATCAACATAGGTGTCAGGGAGATACTTATTTATAAGGTCAAGAAGTTTTTCCATATATTGATGATTAAGGTTAAAAACAGGAGAACCGATGGTTATCTCTGAAACTTCTTTTTCTGCGAATAATTTCAATTCTTTTTCGAGATAACCGAAAGAATGGTATCTTAAATTGTTAGAATGAGAAAAATCAACGCAGAAATCGCACCTGAAAAGACATCCTCTTGCAACTTCCCAGAAAACCAGTGTGTCGGAATTGATATTAACAAGCCCGTTCAAGTAAGGTGAAGGGATCATATCAAGATCATTGACAACTCTGTTTTCCCCGAACACAAAACTTTTTTTGTTGTCATCACGGAAAACTATACCTGCCGCTTTAGATAAGTCATCTCCTGATGCAGTCAATGATGCCACTTCAAAAAGAGACAGTTCCGGCTCATCCTGAATAATAAAGTCAAATTCTTTTTTAAGGTATTCTTCCGGATGAGAAAAAGTGTCGTGTCCCCAAACCCCTACAAGAGCTTTTCCTCTATTGAAAACATTAAGTAACCTTAATATATATGAGGAGTTCCAGTAGATCATTCTGAAAAGTATCAAGTCGAAATCGCTGTTTTGAATCATATTAGCTGAAGTGGTAATGTTATCTGTCATAAAAACATCAACGATCTCAGTTTCAAAACTTTTGTGAGATCTATCGTCAATAAAACCTTTTATGGTAAAAAGATGATATTCAAAGTTTCTTGATATTCTCGACTTGTTGACATTTACAATTCCTATTCTCATTTCAAAACCGCATATAATAAAAACAAAAGGAACACTTGAAAATTAATAAAAAAGGGGGCGGAAAGATTCCACCCCCGTGAAAATACTATATCGAATTAAGGTAATTTACGATTGCCCTGAATTCTCTCATTGCCTGAGCATACTCAACTTTGTCACCGTCAGTCCTGAGAACATCTTCAAGTATCGGAACAAATCCTTTGTCTTCAGTTTTGAGAAGTGCAATGGCTGCCGCATCTCTAACCCAGGGCTCACTGTGTCTGAATACCGGCTTAAGTTGTTCTTTGTGGTGATGCATATCTCCAGAGTAACCTATCATATAAACTGCTTTTTCAACATTTACCGGTTCACTGTCGTTCAATTTGCCTGCATAACATGAAATATCGCTTCCACATTCTCTGGCAAGCTTGCTTCTTCCCAAAAATCTTCTGAACATCTGAACCGCTCTGGCAGTAGATTCATAGTTCACATCAGCATTGTTAGCTTCAGTTCTTACTCTTCTTTCAAAAGCTTCTTTGTCCACTTCTGCTTTATCTTCTCCATCTTCCTGTGCGGCTTTTGCTTCTTTTTCAAGGTGAGCTCTCACTCTTTTTTCAACTCCTGCCATATATCTTTCGCCGTCAGCAATGAATCTTTCAGCAAATTTGATGAATCTGCCAGCTTGTTCAGCATCAGACACCATTCTTGTAAAAGCATCTGCCAACCATACTGTTGATTCATAGAAAATAATTCTTTCGTTATACATATTAAGCTCGGAAGGAGAAGGTTCCATCGCAGCTTTAAGCAGATACGGTATAGCTTTGGGATCACCAAGGATGCCAAGAGCTTCAGCTCCTTTCATAATAATGGATATTTCCTGTCCTCTGTCTGCAAGCCTTGCCTGCATTCTTTCTTCTCTTGAAGCTCCTCTGCCAAGCTGCTGAACTGCAGCTTTGGTAAAATCTTTGCTGACCATTTTTAAAAGGGTATCTGTAGCTCTGAAATCCCCGAATTTGCCAAGCTGAACAGCAAGATGTTCTGCAAGAAAAGGTTGTTTTTTGTCAGTTGCAAGCTGTGCTTCAAGTTCAGCAATTATAAGATCTACAGCCTGTTTTGACCTGATGTCTGAAAGAATGATGGATGCTTTCAATTTAGTAGTTGTATCGATCTGTGCCATTGTGGCAAACCATTCATCATGTCTTGGACATTCTTCTTTTTTCTTAACTTCTTCATTCATATATTCAGGACAGAATTGACGGGTTGCACGATCTTTGTGTTCCTGCTGAAGTTTGTTTACTTCTTCATTTTTTCCGTTGTAAGCTTCGATAAGCTCAGACTCCGCCATTCTTCCCATCCTTATGAGTGATTCTCTTGCCTGCGGGAAAAGACTGAACCCCTGCTCTTCATAAAAAAGTGCCACAACAAGAGGTCTTACCGTAGATGGATCTCTCCATTCTCCAAGTACGCCGGCAGTTGTATATTTTGTTCCGAAATCTTCAATATCGGAATTAAATACCGCCATGATTTGAGGTATAAGGTGTTTACTTGCTTCCGGCATTTTTGAGAGTGCTTCGATCGCAGCTCTTTTTGCAACGGATTCCGGTTTTTCTCTGGCACCGGGAGCAAGCTGTTCCGGAGTATTTATGGCAAAATACTTTGCAAGTATCGGTACAGCTGAAGGTTGCTCAAGAATGCCGAGAGCTGTAGCTATACTTTCAAGTGTTTTCAGGTTCCTTGTGTTGAGAGCAGTGAGTGCATTGTCAGCGATCTCTCCGATCCTGTCAACATGATTTACGCAACCTATCTCAGCAGCGGCAAGAATAGCAGTGCCGGAATCGGGAGTTTGATCGAGCCTCAGCAGTTTTGTACAAGTTTTGTTAAGATTGACAATGTCATCTTTGATCCTTCTAAGACCCTGAATGGCAAAAGCCCTTGTGTCTTTCGGATAAAGTTTTCTGAGAAATTCATCCTCAGGATTACAACTTGTGAACATGGAAGATAAAACTGCCATAAAAATAAGTAATGATAATGATCTGACTAACTTCATTGCTACCTCTTTACTTTAAACCAACATATTTTAACCAACGCCATTTCATTTTGACTCTAACAGAAAAACTTAAAAGAGCAAATTTTTGTTAAAAAAAAACCGTATCCGGAGACAATCTATAAAAAAACAGCTCCTGTGTCAATTTTTGAGTCGAAAATTGGGTTTGCAAGATTTTTCAGCCTTATAAAGATGCAGTATATGTTGCTACTTGCAAAATAAATTCATATTTATAAATAATATGCTATGATTGGTGGTACTAAATGGGGGATTTGTCCTTTTTTTGGAGGGGAAAATGAAGAAATTAATTTTTATGGTTTTTGTTGTTCTTGTTTTTGGTCTTTTATTTGCGGAAGAAGAATCTGTAATTTATGAAGAGCCTGCTGAAGAAGCTGAAGTTCAGGAAGAAAAAGCTGAAACAGTGTATGAGTCTGTAAAGGAAAAAGCAGAAATTGCTATGAAAGAGCTGGATTCTGAAATTGAACCGGAAGTTGAAGAAGAAGCTCCTGCTAAAGAGCCTGAGAGAACTTTTTCCAAACAGGAAACCAGAGCTGTCAGGGAAGAACCGACTCACTTTGCTGAATTGAATCCTGTACAGAAAGAAATTACAAGAAAATGGTCTTTTATGCCGATCAACATCAGTTTTGGAACTTCATTTCAGGCTGGTTTCACAGTTGCTCAGTTTACTCACAAAAACTTTGAGATAAAGATCGCCAACATGATGCTCGGACCCGGGTTCAGGTTCGGTTCAAAAATAGATGATGACGGGTTTGTTCCGGGTCTTACTTTTCAGGGAGAAGTTGGTTTCGGGAAATTTTTCGGTAATCCGCTTAAAGAAAATTGTTTCGGCATAATGATCGGTGTCGGATCAAAAGTTGTGTTTGACATCAGAAACATAGAAAACAAAAACTGGGAAAGCGGTCTTTATGAAGATGATATCCTTTATGCTGACTTTCTTCCAGTATATTTAACATACCGCTGGCACAAAGATGACAGATTTTATGATATTTCTTTGAGAATACCGCTTGTTTGGCAAAATGGAGTTTATGTCCTTACTGATAAAACAAAACTCTATAACGGAGTTCCCGATATAACTTTAAACTTTTCTTTTATATTTTAAAAGATCACTGCTGATCCAGAACATTTTTCCA
>SLGQ01000355.1 GCA_007136595.1 Candidatus Sumerlaeota bacterium
AGGACTTGAAAAGGAGGAGTTCATGCGTATAATGAGAGATGAAGTTAATGTTGACAGAGATGTCGAGGTTAAAATGATTTCACTTGCTGACAGACTTAGACAGGAAGGAAGACAGGAAGGTGCTTTCTTTAATGCTGTTGAAACTTGTAAAAATGCTCTTTTATCCGGACTTTCTCCTGAAATAGTTTCACAAATTACAAAGCTTCCTCTTGAAAAAGTTCTTGAAATTCAAAGTACTCTTAACAGTTCCTCAAACTGACTATTCACTGTGTGCCCGTTAATGGTTAATGGTAAACGGCACCAGCTCACAGGAAAAACAAGGATCAACTTAAATCTACGACAAGTATGCTCAGATTATCGATTTAATGCAAATTCCATAAGGCGAATGAATCAACTTCCTCTTTACTTCTTGATCCTGCAAGTGAAACAACTTTCAAAGAAATATCAGAATACTCTTTTATGAATGCTTCATACCGTTTTTCTTTATATGATGAGGCGGTATATTTTACTTCAAAAGCAGTTTTTGCCTCAGGGACAACAAAATCCACCTCTTTCCCGTCTGCAGTCCTCCAGTATTTAATTTCATCTGCATGGTTGTTGATCTGCAGCGCTCTTAAAACTGCTGTTTCCAAAATTGCACCTTTATCGTTTCTAATATCAAGCGGCTCGAAAGAATTCAAAAAAAAGTTCATCAATCCTGTATCGTTCATGTAAATTTTAGGCATCTTTGTCAATTCCTTCCGCACATTTGAATAAAAAGGCGGGATCAAGGTTATATGAAAAGATTTCAGCATGACATACAATGCATGCTCTATTAAATTTCTTGTCGTTTTCAGTGTCTGTGAAACTTCAGATACATTAAGCAGATTGCCACTTTGCGAAGAAAACATTTTCAGCATCCTGTAATAAAGCTCATCATTTGCAAAACCAGCCTCCCCGATATCCTTCTTAATGTATGAATATGCAATTTCCCTTAAAATTTCTTTCTTTTCAGAGATATCAGCCAGAACAACGGCAGGGTATCCGCCGTAAAGTAAAAATTCCATTACAAAAGGGATAAGCTTGTCAGCAATTATCAAAGGTGTCGGATAGTTAAGATCATTAATTAGTTCCTCTGCATTTTTAAAAACAAGAAATTCTTTGAAGGAAAGCGGCAGCAATTCAAATATTTTTTTTCTTCCGCTCAAAGAATCCTTAAACTTCTTATCAATATAAAAAGACGAAGAACCTGAAACTATAAGCTTTATGCTCTCCCTGTGTTCATCATAAAGGTATTTAAGAAAAGATGCCGGATCATCAAGATATTGTATCTCATCAATAAAAACAAATATTTTCTGTTCACTGGAAGTAGGCAGTATCCTGAACAGATTTTTGGGGGAATCCTTAAGCAAAACCCGGTACTCAATGTCTTCAAGGGTCAGATAGTAACAAACTTGTCCTTCCGATTTAAGGTGTTTCATTACTTGCTTCATTGCCGTTGTTTTTCCAACCTGACGGGCTCCAGTGATAAGAATAATCCTGTCGCTCTCAAGGTGACTGGGAATTTCTTTAACAATAGATCGCTCTAAATTCATGATATTATCCTCCGGAACAAACCACTCACAAGAAAATTATCCGATATTTTTTAAGTTTTGCAAGAAAATTATCCGATATTTTTTATGATGACCACAAAAATTATCCGATTTTGGCAAAATTTCATATGAATTCAGATGGAGTCAAGCTCGCCATAGAAAATAAAATGCAATCAGCAGTCCGCTTAAGTTAACTAACTTAGAAAGAGCCTTTATGTTAACTTCCAAAGTTAAGCCAAGTTAATTACAAAAAGAGAAATATCCCTGTTTTTTTTTTTTTTTTAATTGTTACTAAAGGTGGTGCTTCGGTTTATTAACTTTTGATTTATGGAGTTTTTATGAAACAGTTAATTATTGCATCATCGGTATCTTTTGTTTCCGGAATTTTTCTGACACTTCTTATTATTTTTCTTGCTGCACCCGGTATTATGATGATGGAAGACAAGTCAAACTACGATTTTCAGACAACAATGAGACTTTTAGAGGAATCTGTTGAAAAACACAACTGGAAAATTGTAACTAAACACGATTTGCAGGGAACTTTAAAGAAGTTTGGTAAAAATGTAAGACCTGTAACGGTGTTTGAGCTTTGCCACCCTGATCATGCAGGCAAAATTCTTGAAGGAAGTGATGAGAGGATCGTTTCCAGTTTGATGCCGTGCAGAGTGTCAGTATATGAAAAAAATGACGGAACTGTTTATATTTCAAGAATGAACAGTGGTCTTATGGCGGGAATGTTCGGAGGCATCATAGCTAAAGTTATGAAAACTGCCGCTCATGAAAACGAGTTAATACTTGCTCCGCTATTCAACTGATCTGCCATGAAAGTGAAATATATTACACTCCTTTTTTTTCTGTTATTCTTTTTTTCCCCTTCTTACGGTGCAGAAAAAGAAACAGAGATAACAAGATATAATATCTGGACCAGATTAATCTATAGTGGAACTCTGACAAATTCAGGGTTAGGGTTTCAATCTATGGTCGGGCAGAGATTTAATCCGGTAATTTCTAAACATGTTAACGGCATTGAAGATGACAGTGCTGTTTCTTCCGGAGCTTGGCTGACAGAGTTTTGGGTTGGTCCGGCATGGAGAAAAAGAGTGCATGAAAAATTCAACTTGTCTGTCAACATACTCTATCAACCACAGATATGGAGTTTAGATGAGAAAATTGCCGGAAGATACTTCAGACATAACATCCAGCAAAACACTGATTTAATGTTTATCTTAAGTCACTTTTCAATCAGATTCAGACTTATGCTATGGAATCAGTTCAAAACAATAACCGCAGAAAACAAAGAGCTTGATAATGAGTTTTTTACAAGATGGCTTATTGGGATGAGAATTCCTGTACACAAAAAGATCTCTCTCGTTTTTGAAGACGAAATTTTTCTGAAGCTTACCGCAGACGATGATGACAAAGACGGATTAACCGAATTCTTTGTCAACAACTCCATCTGGGCAGGAGCAGACTTTACCATAAAAGGAGATCTTAAGGCAGGCATCAGATACATATTCATGTATATTAACAGAACAAGCTCGCTTGCTCAGAAAACCACCATGTTCGATCATTACAGCTATTTTCAGATCAGCTATTCAACTGATTTCACAAAAAAGTGATTAGATGTAAGTCGTGAAAGTTCATAAAAGGGTTCGTAAAAAAGATCGGTGGAATGTAAAGGAAATAATATCAGACTACTTTACACATCTTATAAAAGATTTGCCCACTTTAGATCCATTGGTAATACCAGCGGTCTTAAAATCAATTGCCCAGGCAAAATCTTCTTGATCCTGAACAGTTGAAGATGATATTAAA
>SLGQ01000304.1 GCA_007136595.1 Candidatus Sumerlaeota bacterium
ATACAGGTAACACCGGAAATACAGGTAACACCGGAAATACAGGTAACACCGGAAATACAGGTAACACCGGAAATACAGGTAACACCGGAGATACAGGCAATACCGGAGATACAGGCAATACCGGTGATACAGGAGATCCTTGTGGTTCGATCAAATTAAATGGAACAACCGGATATGTTGAAGTTGCTCACAATACGCTGTTGAATTTAAGCGGTAATTGGACAATAGAAGCATGGGTTAAACAAACCGGCAACACATCCCAGCAACCGATAATGAGAAAAGGAAGTACAACTACACATCCCGTTTATTATTTATATGGGCACTACACAGAGTTCTTCATTTATGATTATAAACCATACGGCGGATATTACTTTACCGCTTCCAGCAATGAGGATAGAGAATTTGCAACAGCAGCATCAATTCCCAAGTTAGATGAGTGGTACCATCTTGCCCTTGTAAAAAGCGGAACAAATTTAAGAGTTTTTTATAACGGAGCACTCGAAGAAACAAAAACGGTTTCCAATAACCCCAGTACCACTACCGAAAACCTCTTTTTCGGCTCAAGAAGATCAGGCACCCCTTCATATTTTGACGGTCTGATCGATGAAATAAGGATATCTTCCGTTGCCAGATACTCAAGCTCTTTTACCCCTCAAAAAAGATTTACAACCGACTCTGACACCATCGGTTTATGGAATTTTGAAGAAACAACCGGCACAACAGCTTATGATTCTTCGGGAAACAACTTGAACGGCACTTTGGTTGGCGGAATTGAATGGGTAAATGACTGTGTTGACAACTACACTATCCCCGACCCCGACCCTGACCCAGATCCTGACCCTGAACCATACATTGTTTTTTTTGATGATTTTGAAAGCTATGCTTACAA
The DNA here is from genome assembly GCA_007136595.1 of Candidatus Sumerlaeota bacterium. Taxonomy (GTDB): domain Bacteria; phylum UBP6; class UBA1177; order UBA1177; family UBA1177; genus SLGQ01. The sequence goes on from SLGQ01000304.1 coordinate 890, forward strand.
TTGGACACTCACTGATGACTGGGAAATCGGAGAACCTGATTCCAGTTATCCCGGAACTTGCGAGATAACTCAAGCATTTAGCGGAAACAATGTAATGGCTACAAATCTCACAGGAAGCTATTTGGAAACTAAAATAATGGATGCTGTTACCGCCTCCCCCCTCACCTTTCCCGATTCTGAAAAAATAACTCTTGAATTCATGGCTTATGTCTGGACAGATTATGAAGGCTCTCCCGGCTCAGTTACAGACTGGTATGACGGGATGACAGTCCTGTATCAAGAAGGAGGAAACAATCCCGTTGAACTAGTCGTTACAAGCGGAAACGCCTCTTTAATAGGCACTTTTGAAGCATATAACCCTGCAACATCGAGTTACACAACTAAAACAGGAGTCCGGGGACACAGTGCGGACAACACATATTCAAGATTTACTGCAAATTTATCCCATTTATCGGGGAAAACTATCAATCTCGTATTCAGATATGCGTCCGACCCCATTACAAGAGATACAGACATCGGTGTATATATTGATGATGTTAAAATAACCGCGGAATAAGACCTGATTATGAAAATGAAAAAGCTCTTTTTTTATTCGCTTACAATTTTTCTTGTTTTTTACGGATGTAAAACCGATCAAATTAATTTGGAAAACGATGAAGATATATCTGAAAGAAATGACTTTCATATCATAATTGATTGTGAAGATACTGATGTACCGGATGAAGACAATGAAACGGAAGATTACGATGAACCAGATACAGAAACGGAAGATTACGATGAGCCGGATGAAGACAATGATGAAGACAATGATGAATACAATGATGAAGACAATGATGAAGACAAAGGGTGTGAATTGGATCACAATATGGAAATTATTGCATCAACACCCTACTATTTCATATACAGGAACGAAAACTCTGTTTCTATTTACTCTTCAAACTGCCAAAGAATATTATCAGAAATGAGACTTGATGTTGAACATGGAACTGTGGTAAGTGTCAGTGGTATCGCCCCTGACAACAGTAAGTGTATCACGACAAAAGATCCTTTATTGAGCGAACTAAAAGTAAATGACACCATTACTTATCTTACAGAAGCTATAAACAAAAACCTTGTCCATAAAGGTACAATATCTGAAATTGATCACGATACAGGACTTTTATGCTTCGAAGAAAACTTATCTCTGAGCGGACTTAATCTGGCAGCCTACGGAGGAGGAGCCATATACCGCAAAGAAAACTTAATTACAACCATCACCATAGAGGAAACCGGAATAACATCTGACGGGAACAGCTTATCTGTTCCTTTAAAATATGACAACGAAAACATGGAAACAAACATCACTCTTACAATAAACGAAAACTCTCCAAAAATAGACTTCAAAGTAAAAACATTGTATAAAAACAATAACATAAAAGTTTTCAGAGAATCTATCATCTTTGAGTTCAACTCTGAGCCTGAATATATTTTCCATAAAAACAAAAAAAGGAAAACAAAACCGTTTACACACTCCGGTTATTGGATAAATAAAGAAGGGGTTCAATTCGGAAGTGGTGAAAATGCCGCTTTTTCATATCACAACCCCCTTATATCTTCAATGTTGGTAAAAGTTGAGGAAAACGAGTTGAAAATCAATCTGGACAACATGTCGGATCACCGCTACCGTCAAGCTCCAGATACGGAACACCCTTTCATAAGAGAAAGGCATGCTTCTGAACACAACATCGGTGATATTAGAAAAAACAGTTTTTCTATTTATTTTGGTGTGGAGCCGTTGTCTGTCCCGAGATTAATGCATAATCCGGATGGTTATTTGGCAGCTTATATTTGGACAGAACATGCAGATTTTGCAACGCTGGATACCCATCGGGCGGTAAATTTCGGCAGAAGTGACATAACAAGCGGAAACAAAGCGGTCGCCGGATTTGTAAAACATAATATACCGGTAACTAAATCTGTATATTATTATCAGGATGACACAAATGTAGGAATAATGATCAACAATGAAGAAACCCTTTCCATAAATCATGAGTTCCTTGATTTTCTCAATCAACTCCACATCAGAGGTTTTGACATCGGACTTCATACCCCAGGTCACTTTAAAGACTCTGTTGAAAATATATTGGAAGCAAATTTATTTATGAACGAACATTTCAACAGCAAAACATGGATCGATCACGCTCCGACAGCAAGAGGCGACGGGTTTTCAGGAAAAAACCTGTTCAATGAGGTAGCCGATCAGTGGAAAGAACTGGGAGTAAAATATTTCTGGCACGCCGCATCAGAAGACAGGATAAAAACAAAACTGGATCTGATGCTCGGAGAGAGTTCCCCTCTTCTAAGAACACCATTATACTGGAAACATCCTACAGTTACCGGAAATTATTTTATCTCTTTTGCAACAGTAAGACACTGGGGCCATCCCAATGGAAGTTTATGGGACACTCTTCACTCGGATGAAAATCTGGAGGAAATGATCAAAAACAGAGGCGTTTATATCAATCACACCTACCCGTCATATATTAAAGCAAAATCTTTTTTTGAAGATGAAGGTGTCCTTTACATTGATCCGGAATTTGATGCTGTTTTAGAAAGATTGAGAAAGTATATGGACAAAGGGTATCTAAATGTTACAACTATTGCTGAAATAGTTTCATATTGGGAAAAACTTGAAAATATCGAAATAAACTATTCTTTTTCTGAAAATGGAACAGAAATTTTTATTACCAATAATAATCATGAAAAAATAAATGGATTCTCTTTTGCCCTTGACAAGGAGCCTGCTAAAATTAGTAAAAAGCATAGCATGAAATTTTTTGACGGGGACTACATAATAACTCTTGATATTGAACCTGAAGAAGCAGTGAGTATTGAACTTAAACCTTAAATATATTTATATATTTACCTGAAAGTTTTTCGTAAGAATGGTTCTTGCAGACATACTCCCTTCCCTTTTTTCCCATAACTTCCCTTTCCTCAACAGACATATTAAAAAGGGCGCTTACAGCTTCAGCAATTTTTTCAGGTGATTCTGCGTCAACAGATATTCCGCAACCGGAATCTGCAACACAGTCATTTGCAGCGGAAACAGAGTGAACGATCGGTTTTCCGGCATAAAGATAGTCGTACAGCTTGTTGGCTGATACTCCGAATTTATAAAGATTGTTCCTGTGCCATCCTATATAAAAAATATCTGCCAGCGCCAAAAGAGACTGTACCTCATTTTTAGGGATCTGGTCAATAAAGTGGATATTGTCAAGGTTCCTGTTTTGAACGACTTCCTTTAACTTTTGCTTTTCATCACCTTCACCCACTATCACAAAAGATATCGCCTCATTGTCTTTTAATATACCGGCAGCATCAACAAGATATTCAAGAGCGTTCGACTGTCCGATTTTACCTGCATACATCACAATGAATTTATCTTTCGGGATCAATGCTTTAACTTCGCCTGAGAGAGGTTGAGAATTTTCCACCTCTTCAAGATCGATCCCGTTTGGGATATATCTGAATTTATGTTCAGCCATCCAATGCTTTGTCATATGAGCTTTAGCTTCCGGAAGGACTGAAACAACTATATCGGACACTTTATAACAGAAATTTTCAAAAATCTGGGTAAAAAGAACAAACGGATGCCCTTTTGAAATTCTCCCTATTTCGATCAGTGTAAGAGGCCAGATATCCCTCACTTCAAAAATGAGCTTGGCTTTATATTTCAACTTATAAAAGTATCCATTTATTATCGAAAATGGTGTCGGTGAAGTTATAATGACAACATCCGGTTTCCCGAAATCTTTTTTGTTGATGGTAAACAGCTTAAAAACAAAAGTGAAAGCGTTTCTTATCCTCCCGAGACTTTGTGATCTTGAGTACTTTGGAGTTTTCACCCAGCAATAATTAACACCGTCTATCATCTCTTTTTTGCATCTCCCTTCAACTTCAGGGAGTTTTGAAAGAATATGGGTATAAGAACCGGAAAAAACTGTGACGGTCATACCCTTTTTAACGAACTCTTTTGCCATATAATAGGGGCGGTAAACCATACCGTGAATCTTTGACCCGATCGTTTCGTTTATTATCCAGATATTCATATTGGAACCACTAACAAAAAATTAACTTTGAAAAGGTATTACTTTTCCGACCAATAATCAAGAATACTTTTATATATTTCTATCATCTGAAAAACATTGTCCTTCCAGTTGTATATTGACTCCACTCTCTTCCTTCCGGCAAGTCCCATTTTTTTTCTGAGACCGCTGTCTGAAACCAGTTTATCCATTGCATGAAAGGCAGCTTCTGAATTTTTTCTTGGAACAACAAATCCTGTTTCACCATCTTTAACAACTTCAGGCAATCCTCCGGCATCAGACACTATTACCGGTTTTCCGCAAGCTCCGGCCTCGATTATGGCAACACCGAAACTTTCACTGTCATAAATGGATAAAGCACAGTATATGTCAATTATTGAATGGTACTTGGGGACATCACTGTGGGGAACCATTCCGGCAAAATGTGTCTTTTCTTCAACACCAAGGTCACGGCAAAGCTTTTTAAGGTTGTGTTCATTGCTCCCTCCCCCAACGATCAGTAGTTTGAGGGGTTTCAAGGGATGTTTCTTCGTCAATCCGGCAAAAGCTTCTATCATATATTCCATACCGTACTTTACTTCAAGGAGCTTGACAGTTCCTATTACAATATCTTCGTCATTAAAGGGTGTTAATTCGTTTCTTGAACCTTTAACCTTTCCAAAAATATCAACATCTATTCCGAAAGGGGTCACTGTGATATCTTTATCTGTGTAGGAAGATGTCTTTTTTGCCATGACATTGCTTGTGGAAAGGATCTTGTCAGCTTTTTTAAGATTGTGTTTTACAACCATCTTGTGGAGAAAAGATTTTTCAGGAAAATCAAAAACATCGTATCCCCACACAGATACAATATAGGGATGAAATCCGGTCAAAGCTCCCAAAAGACCGTAACTTGATGCAAAATGGGCGTGTAAAATGTCCGGTTTAAAAGAAGTTATCACTTTTTTCAACTCCGGCAAAACCTTCAAATATGAAATTTTTGACAAACCGAACAAATAACCTTTGCGGGAAGCGGTATCAATTACAGTGCAGCTGAACTTATCACCATGAACTTCATATTCCCTACGGTCAAAATCTTTAAGGCTGAACAGATGAATTGTCACCCCTTCTTTTAAAAGCGATAGAACCCACTTTTTAGTATGTATCGAAGAACCATCTGAAAGCATTAAAAGTTTCACTGTTTCACCTCATCGTTATCATTAAGTTTTTCAACTACAAACCGGGCTCTTGCTTCCCAAGTGTTTTCGTTTTTTATTTTTTTTATGTTGCATATCTTTTCTGTTAACTCATTAAAATATTTGCCAGTGTCTGAAAAAATGTCCTCTCTTTCATGATCAACGACCCAACCTATATTATTTGAACGGACAAAATCTGCCACAGCCGTCCCCTCAGTGGTTAAAACCGGAAGTTCCCATGTAAATGCCTCGAAAAGCTTATATGGATATGCAAATTTCAGGTATTCAAAAGGTTTCCACAAAATAACATAGATGTCTGATGTCAAAAAAGTCTCCTTAGCCTTTAATTCATCAAAACATGATACAGTCAAATTTTTATATTGATATATGTTATAAAACTTTTCTGTTAACTCAAGTTCGTTTTGTCTGCAAATAAGGTTGAGGCAAACTTTATCATTACTTTTCAGAGCTTTAAAAAGCGGAGAAAGGTCATACAATGGAGGTTTGATTCCTCCAGCGTATATCAACCTGAGTTTATCGGTGCTTTTCGAGCTGACATCCCTTTTAAAGCCAGTCATCTCACATCCGGGGGGGAGAGAGAAAAGTTTCGGGAACTTTTTCCTGAATGGAATATATTCAGACATTTTTAATGATGGAAGGAAAAGGATATCAAGGGTTTTAATATATTGCAAAAGATCATAGTGATAAAACATTTTTGCAACAGTTCTTTTAAAAAATGGTGCCCCTTTTTTATATTGTTCAAACAACCAGTGAATGTCACGATAAAACAAACCCAAAGGAATTGCTCTTTTTTTTAAAAACCGAAAAAAACCGAAATCAAGAAAAGGGGCCGTGGGCAAATGATGTTTTTCTGTCAACAGAGTTGGCATAGTGGATGACTCTGAATAACAGAAATCAAACTTCACCCCTTTTGTGATCTCCTTTTTAATTGAGTTTATCTTCTTTCGTCTTTCCTTCGCAGTTCCGGCAACAACATATACATCATACCCTATATTTTTAAAGGCATCTATCATCTTTAGAGGCCTGAGCCCGCTTGCAGACTGAGGGTTTTCATCTAACGGCAGAGGAATATGGAAAATCATGTTTTTTTTCATTATTTACCTGTCAGCTCTCTTTTTTTTGATAACCATAATCACATTTTTACCTGTATTTACTATCCTTGTCATTACGGCAAAACAAATTATCGCAATAAAAATCATAAGCATCATTGCAATACCGGCATTATAGACAAAATCATTAAAACCACCTGTTACAGGCCATCTTAATGTGAGATAAACCATCAGAGATAAAAATATAGGGTTCTTTTTAAGTTTAAGTAAAATTATATAGCTCCATTGAATTACAAATCCGACCCATAAAGGGGCGAAAACAACCCCCAGCAACCCGAAATTAGCCCAGGCTTCACCGACAAAAAGACTGTTTATAACTCCTGCAGTTCCCTCTTCAACTGCTGTAGGATTCAATATAGACATTATTATTCTTGCCGATCTGTCAGATTTATCAATTGAAAAAACATTTGAGATCAAATTTGAAAAACTGGATATCCCTAAATGGGGATGTTTGTCAGGAAAAATATCAAAAGAGAAGAATGTACCCGCAGATTGACTTAGAAGCAGTCTCCCTGTTATTCCCTGATTGATCTTCAGAAAAAGACCAGGTATAGCAGAAACATCAGCACCCATTATAAAAATATACGACCATATCAATATGAGTAAAATAACTGTTCCAACTGAAATCAAAAACTTGTAACTGATTTTGCCGTTAATTAAAATGTTAAGCAAAAGAAACCCCAGCAAATAAGACACTATCGGTGACTTGGCTAAACTGTATGTAGATATCATGACAGAAGCAAAGAACATAACCCCAAACCACAGAAGGTCTCCTTTTGATCGGGATGCTTTATAGTACGCATAAGAAATATAAGAAAGTATGGGGGTTAAGGCAATCGCAAAAATGTTTCTGAAAATTACATTTCCCCCGAATTCTCTGGAAGCCTCTATCCTCATTCTTGCAAGCATTTCGGCAGTTTTTCCGGTAAAAACACCGAATAGTGGAATAGTTCTTATCGTATAGAAAGTATAAACAACTGCCAACACGGAAATAAAGGATAACATGATAAGAGGAAGTTTTAAGTAAGAATCTTTGTTCGACACTATTGTTTCCGTCTTTTTAAATGAGTATGTGTCAAATAGTTTTTTTGTATTTAACTGCTTTAAGAAAACTGATGCCATTAACATGCCCAGTGGCATTGCGATCATTGTGTACATAACTGAAGCCCATCCATAAAATCTGGATGAATCTGAAGAGAGACGGGTAATAAGATAATGATCATCGAGATTGTTGACAACGATCACTGCACCAATAAAAGAAAGAAGAAATAACTGTAAATAAAAAATATAGGAAATCATGTTTAATCTGTTCACAGCCATAGTTCCTGCACATTTCCTGAAAAGAAAAAAAGAAATCAGCAGAACAACACCGGAAACAAAATAATACAAAAACTTACCCCTCTAAAATCCCTGAATAAAGTTCTCTTTTTTCAGATGTATCCAACTCAGAATTGTGCCACAAAACAGAAAAAATACCGTTATATTTTCTACATTCAGATTTTATTTTTAAAGCTTTTTCAAGAGCCTCTTGTCCAAAACCGAGCCCCATGTATTTGGGGAACATTAAAGTGGCATCCATTACCAAAAGAGGTTTTTCTATCAAGTTCAACATTTTCCTTGTTTTAAAATTAAAAACTCTGAATTTTCTGCAGGTTCCTGTTCGAAAACCTATGCAATCAGCATAGGTCAATGTTGAGTCATAATTAAGACCTGTGTTTTCAAGGATCTGAAATGTTTCAGGAACAGAAAATCTTAAATAATGTTGTCTTGACGACCATTTTTTACTGTTAAATCCCAGTCTGCCATACAAATTTTTCAGTTTTTCAAATTCTTCAGATGCAGCAGCTTGATCAAAAATCGTGTTGTAACTACCGTGCAAACCTATGTCATGTCCCCTATTCAGGATTTCAAAGGCTAAAGTTTTTATAACTTTATTCTCAAGCAAATAGTGTCCATCATATTTTTTCTCAGAAACACCTGAAAGGAAATAAAAAGTGCTTTTCAGCCCAAGCTCCTCACTTTTTTGCATTATATAATCAAAAGTATAAAACGGGTCTGCTTTTATATTGCCTGTTTTGACTTTATACAGCTTAGCAAGGTTGCTGATAAAAAGGGCGACATCTTTTTTTCTGATAATATCTTTGGCAAGTGACTTCGCAATTTTATTCAAGGGTGAAAAATGATAGAACAAAGGATTGTCAACATCATGTGACGGCTCTATCTCAAACTGATGAACTTTTTTGTTTTTTTCCAATCCTAAATGCAACAACATTTTCCATATTATTTCTGAATAAATATCAACTACAGGCTTGTCAATAAATCTTTCTTTGAATGCAAGGGAATCTTTTGCTGAAAACCTTTTGTGTTCATCAACTTTCCCGACAACACTTTCTTCCCATCTTGTTAACATAAAAAATGCAGATGCGGGAATATCTGCATAACAGATAAGATTTCCATTTTCTTCAATGATTTCACCAGATCCAAAAATTACCGGAACAGCCTCATCATCAGTAAACTGGTTCTTAAACCATTTAACGCTCCGAGGGATATTTGATATACTCATATATTCATTGGGTTTTTTGAACTTCAGAAAAAAGGTTTCTTTAAAAATAAGTTTTCTCCCATTTTTAAGAACAATTTTTATGTCGTTATCTTCTACTGTAAAATCAAGTTCCAACCCGAGGTGATCTTTTAAAATCACTTGGGATAAATATTCTATTTCCTTTTGACATATCTGTTTTTCAGCAGACAACTTTATCTCCTTTTAAAAAAACGGTATATAGCAAAAAGCAAAGGGAGAAAATCTCTTTTATCATACTCAGCAACAACAAGCTTGTCACATTTTAAAGATTTTTTCCACTGTTTGAAAGTTTTACCCCATTCAGGATAACCGCTTTTTCTGTAAAGCCACAAACAGTTTTGGAAATCCTCCAATATTTTAATATACTTAACACTGCCCTCGCCCCCTTTTGATTCGACAAAACTGTCACCGGAATATATCTCTGAAATATTCTGATAAGCTATGAGGGGTAGATTCACTCCGCAATATGGAGTTATGCCAACCCATGACCATGATCTGGGATTGATTTCGATCAAACGGAATCTGCCGTCAAAAGAGTCTTTTTTGAACTCAAACTCAGCTATTCCATCATAGCTAAGGTCTTTGCAAATTGATTTTACAACATTTATTACAGAATCAGGAACACCACTTATTTCTCCAACGACACAATCGCCAATATCTGCAGGATATCCTCTCACCTTTCTTCCTTTAAAAAGGGCGATAACCGTACCTTTTTTGCAATATACTCCAACAGTAAACATTGTATCAGACATTCCCCGGATATACTCCTGTATCATAAAAAAGTTTAACTTGCCGGAGTATTTGCCCCTGAAACTCTCCAACTCTTCCTTTGACTCTAAAACAGTAAATCTCAAGTCATCCAAAACTTCATAGAAAGAACTTTCTCCTACTTCATCTGATCTTCTATACTCAGGTTTTACAATAACCGGATAATTTTCATCTGTAATTTCATTACATTGATCAAAGTCCCATGATAGTGGAACAGGATACCCTCTGTCTGAAGCCCATTTTGAAAATTTCTTCTTTTTGAGCAAAAGATCGACAGTTGAAAAATCTGAACCGCAAAAACTGTAATATTTTGAGAGTTTATCCATATTTTTAGATACAGCAAAAACCCACAGGTCATTTGTTGGAAAAAGAACAGGTTTTAAGTCAAAACCTTTCCCTTTTTCAAGAAGGAACTCTATGAAAGACGCTTCATCTTTTAAAGGATCAGGACACTTAACATATTTAGCATATTTACTGAATGTACCGACAGATCTTACACAGTCCATTGCGATTACAGGTATCCCTCTGCTTCCCAACTCTCTGATTATACTAAGTCCATTATAGTTGCAGTTAAATACTATCGCGCTTCTTATAGACAAAGTGACACTCCAACGGATTTGTTAATATTGAAAAAAAATTTCTACCAAAAACCTTAACAAGAATATTTCTGCGATATTTCTCAAACCCCATATCCCTGTTTATATGCATGGATACTAGGTTGTTTTTTTCAACAATGATTCTAACAGGAGTTTTAGATTGCGAGGATTTGTCCAGATAATATTTGACCGATAGAGAGATCAATTTTCGATATATCCCCTTCCCTCTGAATTTATCATATACTATTGCATTAAAAAGAAAAACCGTGTCCGGCATAATATAATATTTGTCAAAATAAACAGCATGCTCTTCAGTTGACAAACCCCAATATTGACCGGCTATTTCTCCACCATCTAAAAACAGAAAAAGTGCACAACCTTTAGAAATTCTGTCTTCAATCAATTTTACATCACCCTGAAAAAGATTTAAAAACCTATCCATTTTCTCAATAGAATCTACAACTTCAAACTTCTTCTCATCTACAGGCATTTTAACTTTAGTTTTATCCATCAACTCAAGAACAAATCGCTGTTTTATAGAAAAAGGAACCCTAACTATGTGATTAATCTTTTTCTGAACACCTTTTAAAAACCACAATACTCCCTTGTTTTTAACTTGATAAACAATCGATCCAAAAAATCGCTTCTTTTTTAAACAAAAACTCTCTGTTTCTGATAAGAACCAATAAATGAAGCAAGGCAGTTTGAACAAGAAAGATAAAAATCCGATTTTGGCAACTAATATTTTCCTATAAAAACCCGAAATTTTTTGTACTACGGGGTATTCTCTATCCTGAAGAGCAAACACTTGATGAAACTCCTTTTCATTTGTGTTGAAAACAATGGCAGAGGAAATCCTGTTCCTTTTTCTCCACTTCTTTCTTGTTATTTCAGTTACATCATGATAATCGTAAATAACAGGCAATTTTGAGGGATCATGCTTTTCTGAATAGTACTGGCATTTTGGCTTTATCGTAAAATTAGGAAAAAGAAAATTGCCAAGCGACATAAACGCTTTTTTTCCATTTACCAAAAGTACTCCCTGGAGAGTATGTGAATGAGATCCTATTATTGAAAAAACTTTGGGGTGCTGCAAAATTTTTTTTGCTAAATTTACATCTTCAATACAAGGCAAAAATACATTTTCTCTTCCCCAGTGAAACAGGAGCAAAGCCATCCTGTTTTCACTTAAACCATCCAAACAATAATACACATTATCAATAGTAAGTGGATTCACACCGGGAGAATTTTCTTGTGCAATTTTAACATTTTTTAGATGTTTTTTATCGAAGGCACAAAAAGAGAATATTGTAAAACCCTGCCCAATATCAACTCCCTTTCTGGCATCGTTCAGATTTTTTCCTGCTCCCACTACTTTAATGCCTAACTTAACCAAGGTATCAATCGTTTCAATGATACCCTTTTCTCCAAGATCATGGATATGGTTGTTGGCAAGACTCACAATGTTTATTTTTGATTCAAATATTTTTCGGGCAACCCATGGACCTTCAAATAAAGTTGATTTTTCTATTTGATAAAATCTGTCTCCTAGAGGTTGCTCAAGATTGATAACTCTTACA
>SLGQ01000281.1 GCA_007136595.1 Candidatus Sumerlaeota bacterium
AGAACTTTACCGTAAAAAGGTTTGAAAGGCAGATGGATACTGTTTTGTCAACCCTTCTCAATCTTGTAATGGAATTTAAAGATATCGGCGAAGTTGTAAATGTGATCACAGTTTTATCCCGCAATATTTATCCTGAAATTGAGCTGAAGGGAGACATAGATATTCAAAAAATAGAGATGTTTGAAAATACTCCGGTTGAATTCAGTGCCAATATTGATAAAGGAAAAATTTTCATAAGAGTATTTGTTTCAGCAGGGGAGAAAAAGTTTGAGTTTAAACCTAAAAGAAAGGTTACAGAGCAGAACTATATGGCTGACGGGAAAATGTATATACTCCATCAATCTTTGATCCAGAAGGTAAAAAATGCTCTTTCTTCTGCCGGATTCAGATACAGCAACGGTATTTATACTGCATCTTCAGACAGGTACCATGAGACAGTTGATATAAACGGGGCATTAAATAAGACCGGGCGGGTGGTATTTGAAAAAGAAATAAAGAAGATATCGTTAAACAGGAAAAACGCAGAGGAATCGGAGATAGAATTTGACATCAATGTAAAAGAAAAGTGGTTTTCTTTCAACATCAAGCTTCCTGAAACATCGAACCATATAAGTCCCGGAGAATTTATGAAAGCCTTAGGGCAGATAGAAAAAGGGATAGAAGACCCGGTGATCGAGGACAGTTCCGGCGAGCCGGTAATTCTTGTAAAAAGCAAAGCTTTCCTGAAAAGAGTATCCCGATTGTTACCTGATTCCCGTCCTTCATCATGGCAGAAGGTTCCATTTGGACATCTTTTGAAAATACTTAAAACAGACAACAGAAAAGTGATAAAAAATTTTTACGGAAGCAAGGAAAGTGAAAACATATATAGAGATATATTTTCATCCGTTAATGAAAGTCTTCTTCCGGAAATAGACATTCCCGCCAATATTAAAAGCAGGTTGAGAAACTATCAGGCTGAAGGTGTAAAATGGCTTCATCTTCTTAAGAGCCTTAATCTGGGAGGAGTTCTGGCTGACGAAATGGGACTTGGTAAAACCATACAGTCCCTTGCCATGATAAAAATGGAAGAAGAGGATAAGCCCTCAATGGTGATCGCACCTAAAACACTGGTTTGGAGCTGGGACAGGGAAATAGAAAAGTTCTTCCCTGAAATGAAAAGGGTTGTCATTGACTCTTCAAAGCCGGAAGAACGCGCTTTAAAGTGGAAAAAATGTAACAATGAACTGATAATCACTTCTTATGCGATAGCAGTGAATGATTTCACACATTTTAAGAATAAAGAGTTCAAGACCATTATAGTTGATGAAGCACAGCACATTAAAAATCATAGAACGAAACGGTTTGCAGCGATGGTTTCTGTGAAAGCTGAAAATAAATTTGCATTGACCGGAACGCCGATAGAAAACCATATAAGGGATCTATGGAGCATTTTTCAGTTTGTCATGCCGGGATATCTGGGAAGCAGAAAAGATGTTGACAGTATTGAAAAGAGAGACGACAAAGAAGAGATCATGAAACTGTCATCTCTTACTGCTCCCTTTATTTTGAGGCGGACGAAAGAAGAAACGCTCAGCGAACTTCCGGAACTTACAATTAAAGAATATCCTGTTGAAATGCCTGCTGAGCAGAAAGAAGTTTATCTTTCCGTTCTTTTAAGAAGCAGGGCGGAATACATTGAAAATAAAAAAGATATGAACAGTGTCCAGATACTTTCCATCCTTTCCAAACTGAGGCTTGCCGCCAACCATCCCTCTTTGGCAAAAGAAATTGATTTTCCTGTTGATGTTTCAGGAAAGATACTTACAATAATTGAGCTGGTGGATGAAATAATTTCGTCCGGTGGAAAAGTTTTGATATTCAGCAATTATGTTAAAATGCTCAAGATAATTGAAACAGCACTTCAAAAAGAGAAACGAGAATATTATTACATGGATGGTAAAACTACAGATAGAATGGATGTTGTGGAAAAATTCAACAGCGGACAGCGGTCTATTTTTCTTTTAAGTTTAAAAGTTGGCGGTGTTGGACTTAATTTGACCGGTGCTGACAATGTGATCATTGTCGATCCCTGGTGGAATCCTGCGGCAGAAGAACAGGCATGGTCCAGGGCTCACAGGATCGGACAGAAAAAAAGAGTGGTTGTCCATAAACTTTTCAGTAAAGGGACAATAGAAGAAAAAATAATAGATATGCAGGTTCGGAAAAGAGGGTTGACCGATCACTTTCTATCAAAAACGGTAAAAGACCCCTCTGAAGATTTTATAAAAATGATAGCAGATATGGAGTTGTCTGTAAATGAATAAAAAAGGGAAAAAGACCTGCAAGATAGAAGTTCTATGTACTGAAGACCAGTTTAACTTCATTGCAAAAAAAGCCAAGGAACACGCCATGAGCAATTCCGAGTTCGGACTTTTTACCATGATCAACTCAAGAATAGAAGTTTCTCTCGGTTCCGATCCGGCATTGTCGAAGATCGAAAGGGCGCTGAACCTTTTAGATGGCGGTGTCATAAGCAAGGAAGAATTCCTTAAATTGAAATCATCAATATTTAAAGATATGGAGTGAGTTTGAGAGCTGTAATTTATCTCTTTTTTATAGTTTTGGCATCAACTCTGTTTTCTACCCTGACTGCATCGCATAAAAGTGAAGATGACCTGTTTTGTGAGCCTTCAGTGATTTTCCCTGAACTCTTTTTTATCAGGGAAGCGGAGTGTTTCAGTCACTCTGTTGCAAATGAAATTTATGAAAACAACTCTTTGATAGAAAAGTATCTGGGAAGGTTTGCTTCAAATCAACATGCCGATGGATACAGGTACTATTATTATCTTAAAGAGAAGAATTTTCTTGCGGCAGTTACAACTATCATCCACATGGTTAACAAGGGTTCTTTGCCGTCTTCCATAGACGATCCCTTTGTGGAACTCAATAACTCCATAATTCAGGGGGTGAGAAAAGTTAATGAACAGGAAAAAGCCAATGTGAATCAACCTTTCACTGGCAGTGCCATGTCTCCCAAAACAGTAGAGGAACTGGAAAGCGATTTCTTTTCTTTAATGACTTATGTTGCTTCCTATGTTTCCGAAAGGATGGGTTCGTCAAGGGACAGCTCCATAATATACAGAACATACAGCATCCTTCTTTCAAATATAGCTTCCGGGGTAAAGTGGGAGGGAGACAGGTTCCTTCATGAAAGGTTCAACATCCTTGTTTCTTTAAAAAATGATAATTTGCTGGAAGATTATTTTTCGCTTTTTTTCTTTAAAAGCAGGGGAGATGACTTCAATCTTCCTTCTTTTTCAAGCTTTATGAGACTCAGAGATTCAGGTGCAGTATCATTTAACGAAAGATTTTATTCGAATATATCGGGGCGTTCCTCGTTCAGAAATATAATTGCCGGCTTTTTCCTTGATAACCTCCATAAACTGCCTCAAATCATAGTGACAGAAACACTACCTGTAAAAACGACGGAACTTGAAAGGATAAGTTGTGAGTATTTAAAAGAAAGGGGAGAGTGGTTGAAGTCTCTTCCTGCTGAAATGAGAAGAGAAGTGCTTTACTATAATGAAGCTGTAAAAATCGTCGAACAGTGTGAAGGTTCACTCAGCTTCCCTTTTATCATAGACGAAAACACCATTTATATCCTCAGCGACTCCATGTGGATGATAGACATTGCGCTCTCTTTGAGATATCTTGCGGCAGAAGGGCTGGGTAGAAAGGATGGGGACACAGTGCTTAGGGGAGCTGTAAGAGCTTCTCTTGAAAAAGCATCCGGGAGAGATAAAAGATCAATGGATGAAGAGTTTTTGATATATTCTGAAAAGATTGGAAAAAGCCCTGAAGTTCTCAGAGCATTTTTTGCCTCATATCTGCCCCCGGACGATGAAAAAACAAAGGTTGAAAAAATAAATGAAGCCGCAATTTTTTTATCAAAAATTCTATTTTAACCCCCTTTTTTCGCAAGGAAAAGAATTGTCGGATATTTGCTTAATATAATCAGTCGCTTACTCTTCCTTTTTTTAGGGCATGTTTTTTTGCAAACCTGAAAAAAAGCACACTTTTTTTCTTCTATTAAATTTGACTTTTGCGATTCGATATTTATAATGAATTGTCTGATAGAACTTGGAGGTTTTTGTATGACAGAAGCAAAAGAAAAAAATAGTCTCAATCTCAATCCTGCCGAGGATTATGGAGCGTCGAGTATTCAGGTCTTAAAAGGTCTGGAAGCAGTAAGAAAAAGACCCGGTATGTATATAGGCGACACGGATGATGGCAGCGGACTTCACCACATGATCTATGAAGTCGTTGATAACAGTGTTGATGAAGCACTTGCCGGTCATTGTGATAAGATATCGGTTTATGTCCATGTTGATGAAAGTATCACCGTCAGTGATAACGGCAGGGGAATACCGGTCGATCTTCATTCAGGAGAGAACCGTTCAGCCGCTGAAGTTATCATGACGGTTCTTCATGCCGGAGGAAAGTTTGACAATAACTCCTACAAAGTATCAGGAGGTCTTCACGGTGTCGGTGTAAGTTGTGTCAATGCACTTTCCGAGTGGTTGAAACTTAAAATAAAGCGGCAGGGTGGAGTTTATTTTCAGGAGTATGTCCGGGGTGTTCCGCAGTATCCTCTTGAAAAAATCGGCGAGACACAGAAAACTGGCACAAAGATCACATTTCGTCCCGATCCTGAAATATTTTCGAACATTGAGTTTTCTCTGCCGAGAATAATAAAAAGACTTCGTGAGATGGCTTTTCTAAACAGTGGAGTGCGGATAAAACTGCTGGACGAAAGAGTGGGGCAGGAACACGAATTCCACTTTG
Source organism: Candidatus Sumerlaeota bacterium (assembly GCA_007136595.1). GTDB lineage: Bacteria > UBP6 > UBA1177 > UBA1177 > UBA1177 > SLGQ01. The sequence goes on from SLGQ01000281.1 coordinate 4,828, forward strand.
AAGGTGGTATCACAGAATTTGTAGCTTATCTGAATGAAAGTAAGACACCACTTCATTCCGATGTTATAAGAATTCAGAAAGAACAGGTTGACGGAGATCTGTCACTTGATATTTCAATGCAGTGGACAACTTCGTATCAGGAACAGACTCTTTGTTATGCAAACAATATTTTCAACAGAGACGGTGGAACCCACCTTTCAGGTTTCAAGCTTGGAATCACTAAAGTTTTTCAAAACTATGTGAACGAAAACAGAAAGAATGCAAAAATAAAGATCAACGGGGATGATATCAGAGAAGGTTTGACTGCCGTTGTTTCTGTGAAAATGGGCGATCCCAAATTCAGTTCCCAGACAAAAGATAAACTTGTCAGTTCAGAAGTCCAGACATTCGTTTCAAATGCCGTTTCAGATATTCTCCAGATATATCTTGAGGAAAATCCTGCCATTGCAAACTCTATCGTTGACAAGATCATGGAGGCAGCCGTTGCCAGGGAGGCAGCCAGAAAAGCCCGTGAAATGACAAGAAGGAAAGGGGCTCTTGAAAATACCACTCTGCCTGGCAAACTTGCTGATTGTCAGGAAAAAGATCCTGCAAATTCAGAGCTTTATCTCGTAGAGGGAGATTCTGCGGGAGGTTCAGCAAAACAAGCGAGAGACAGAGCCAATCAGGCAATACTCCCTTTGAGGGGTAAAATACTGAATGTTGAAAAAGCCAGACTGGACAAACTGTTGAAAAGTGATGCAGTTCTTACGATCGTTGCAGCTCTCGGTACCGGCATAGGTAAGGACGAGTTTGACATCTCGAAACTGAGATATCACAAGATAGTGATAATGACAGACGCAGATGTTGACGGTGCACACATAATGACACTCCTTCTCACACTTTTTTACAGGTATATGCCGGAAGTTATTGAGCGGGGTTATCTCTATGTAGCCCAGCCTCCGTTATATGGAATAACAAAAAACAAAAAGATAACCTATGTGAAAGATGAAAGAGAGTTTCAGAAGTATCTTGTTGATACAGGGATACAGGGACTTGAGTTGAAAGCCGGAGAAAAGATACTGATAGAAAAGGAACTTAAAAAATTTGTGGAATCTTTGATAGATCTCAATGACAATCTTTCAAGAACAGAATTTATTTATGACAGTGCAGTTGTCGAGTCTTTGGCAACATGTTGTGACATAACGACGGAAGATTTTAAGTCAGAAAGCGTTCTGTGGGAAAAATGGGAGTTGATAAAAGGTCATCTTGAGAAAAATTTCCCCCATAAAGCACCTTTCAATATGGAGCTTGAAGAAAATACCCGTTATGCCGGTGAACACAAAATGAAAATATACACTACTCAAAACGGTGTTCCTAAAATAACGATGATAGATTATAAGTATATCAACAACTCCGAGATAAAACTTATAGAAAGAATTAAAAAGAGTATCAACGGGATCGGAGACAGCGGATATATTTTAAAGAGTGCCTCTAAAGAAGAAGAAATGAACATCTCCGGATGGAGAGAACTTTTCGCCACTATTATGGGAATAGCAAGAGAAGGGCAGAAAATACAGCGATATAAGGGTCTTGGAGAAATGAATCCGGAACAGCTATGGGAAACTACAATGAATCCTGAAAACAGGGTGCTTCTGAAAATTACTGCCGATGATGCCGCTGAAGCTGACAGAATTTTTGATATACTCATGGGTGAAAATGTTGAACCAAGAAGAAGGTTCATAGAGGAGAACGCTCTTAACGCAACAATTGACATATAGGTCAAGGGGGATAAGATGACAGAAACTACTGTAAATACAGGAATGGTTAAAGACATAGCCATAGACCAGTCAATGAAAACAGCTTTCATTGATTATGCAATGAGCGTTATCATGGACAGGTCTCTTCCCGATGTCAGGGACGGTTTGAAGCCTGTTCATAGAAGAGTTCTTTACTCAATGAAGGAACTTGGAAATACATGGAACTCAAGTTATAAAAAATCTGCAAGGATCGTCGGAGACACCATCGGTAAATACCATCCGCACGGTGATGCCGCTGTTTACGGTACTCTTGTAAGGATGGCTCAGGAATTTTCCATGAGATATGTTCTTGTTGACGGTCAGGGAAACTTCGGGTCAATTGACGGCGATAGTGCAGCCGCAATGAGATATACCGAAGCAAGGATGTCAAAAATATCGAGCGAAATACTTGCAGATATCGAAAAAGACACAGTAAATATGAGAGATAACTATGATGGAAGTTTGAAGGAACCCGAAGTAATGCCTACAAGGATCCCGGAACTTCTCATAAACGGGACGAGTGGTATTGCTGTCGGTATGGCGACCAACATTCCGCCTCATAACCTTACAGAAGTTATAGATGCAATAGTAAAACTGGTTGATGAACCGGAAATGACTGTAGTTGAGTTAATGCAGTATGTTTCCGGTCCCGATTTTCCGACAGGAGGGATCATTCTTGGAAGGTCAGGAATTAAACAGGGATACGAAACCGGAAGAGGGATAATTAAGATCCGCTCTAAAACATCAATTGAGCAGCCCGACTCCAAAAACTCAAGAGAAAGGATAGTTATCCATGAACTTCCCTATCAGGTTAATAAATCAAACATGATCATCCAGATAGCTGAACTTGTTAAAGATAAAAGGCTTGAAGGGATACATGACATCAGAGATGAGTCTGACAGAAGAGGTATAAGAGTTGTAATAGAACTTAAAAAAGATGCTGACCCCAATATCCTGTTAAATCAGCTTTTTAAGATGACCAATATGCAGGTTTCATTCGGAATAAATATGCTTGCGATCTGCAATGGGGTACCTAAAACTTTAAATCTTAAAGATGCATGTCATTATTTCATACTCCACAGAAAAGATGTGGTAACAAGAAGAACTAAATATGAGCTTGACGATGCGGAAAAAAGAGCCCATATTCTTGAAGGTCTCAAAAGAGCTCTTGACAATATTGATGAAGTTATTGAAATAATAAAGAGTTCAGGGTCAACTGAAGATGCCAGGAACAGACTTATGAGCCGTTTTGCGTTCAGCAGACCGCAGGCTGTTTCCATCCTTGAAATGAAATTAAGCAAACTTACCGGACTTGAAAGGGACAAGCTGATCGCAGAATATGAAGAATTGCTTAAGAAGATAGCATGGTTCAAAGAAATACTCAGCAATGAAAAAACTTTGATGGATGTTATAAAAAAAGAGCTTCTTGAAATAAAGACAAAATATGGCGATGAAAGAAAAACAGAGATAGTTGACTACGAAGGTGATATTGACATTGAAGATATGATCGCAGATGAAGATATGGTTGTTACACTTACAACTGAAAACTACATTAAGCGGACATCTCTTGATCTGTATAGAAAGCAGAAGAGGGGAGGAAAGGGTATAAATGCCATTAATCCGAAAGAAAATGATTTTGTGAAAAATATCTTTGTTGCAAGCAGCCACACTCTTCTCATGGTTTTTACTTCCTATGGCAAAGTTTACTGGATAAAAGTGTATCGTCTTCCTGAAGCCGGCAGAAACAGCAGAGGAAAGCCGATCATAAATCTTTTGAATGTTGAAAAAGATGAGAAAGTTGCTGCAATTCTCCCAGTTAAAGAGCTTTCAGAAGGTTCTTTCATCATGATGGGAACTAAGAAGGGTACCGTTAAAAAGACTGATGTTAAAGAGTTCCTTATACAGAGATCTAACGGTAAAAAAGCTATTAGGCTGAATGAAGGAGATGAGCTTATCGAAGCCAGAATAACTAACGGTGAAAACGACGTTGTTCTTGCAACCAGACATGGATTAAGCATCAGGTTTAACGAGCAGGATGTCCGATCAATGGGAAGGACAGCCGCGGGTGTCAGAGGTGTCAGGCTTGCTAAAGGTAATGAAGTTGTCACTATGGATATTGTTGAGCCGGGGACTACACTACTTTCTATTACGAGTAAAGGTATCGGCAAAAGAACTCCGATCGAAGATTACAGGCTTCAGTCCAGGGGCGGCAAAGGTATTATCACTATAAAGACATCTGAAGAAAACGGAGAGGTTGTAGGGGTTCTTAAGGTTGATGAAGCCGATGAAGCAATGTTGATAACTTCAGGTGGGCAAGCTATAAGAATACCGGTTAACGGCATAAGCATAATTGGAAGGAATACCAAAGGTGTCAGACTCTTCAGAGTAAGTGAGGGTGAGTATGTTGTTTCTGTGACTAAAATAATGGAGCCTGAAGAAAAAATAGCTGAAGATTTTGCAGAAGAACGAGATGAACTTCTCGAAGATGACAAAAAAAGTGACACTCCGGTGGACAAAAAAGATTCAGAGTAACTAACTGCCAGATAAAACAACACATTTCTATATATAATAAGTAAAAATTTTTCTAAAGTGAAAAAACATTGATATAAAACTTGCTGTTTGGTTCATTTTGTGTTAAATTTTGTGACGGTAATTTGCAGAATGGTTCGTTGTTGAGATTGTACTTTTCCTACTATGGGGGTTAATTATGAAAGAATTCGTTGAATTTATTGCAAAAAAGCTTGTTGACAATGCTGATGCAGTTGATGTTAATTTTATAGAGGGCAAAAGTACCGCTATAATTGAACTGAGAGTTGCACCGGAAGATGTTGGTAAAGTTATAGGAAAAAGCGGTCGCACTGCAAATGCTTTGAGAACTCTTCTCAGTGCAGTTGCAAGCAGACATAACCAGAAGGTTGTTCTGGAAATCATAGAAGAGAACTGAGATGTCTCCCAGAAGAAAGGTGAGGACATCTGAATTGTCCCCCTCGTCAAGAGAAAAAAATCAATGGGTCTATGTTTTTCTTTTCATCCTTGTAGGGGGTTTTTTCCTTTTCTATATGTTCAGATGGCAGCAGGCTGATGATTATGACAGATTTGAAAGGGCTAGAGAGTATGCTGAATATCATAAAGAGTTTTTTGTGGAAAGACCTCTGACATTCAATGTTCTGGGTGATATGACGCTGATGATCCGGTCAACGAACCTCGGTTCTGAGTTCTGGGGAAAAGAATTTCCTTCGATGTTGGCACAGACAGAACTGGAAGTGAATGAGATCTTAAAATATTCCGCTTACCTCAATGATAGAGACCCGGAAGATCGCTTTAAGAAAAAAGAAGTTTACCTTTCATCTCATCCTGACATATATGACATTCTTGAAAAAGGTAAGAAGATTTCGGAAAAGTCTCTGTTTAACATTGCTTCAGGTGAAATATTTGATTTCTGGCATATTGCGCTAAGGAGAAAAAGGGTTCCTGATCTTAAGAATCTGAAAGAATTCATACCATTTGCCGATCCGAAAAGAATAGAGTTGAGTGAAGATGAGAAAAAAGTCAGAATAAACAGTGTTAATACCGGTGTTGACTTCAGTTTTTTCAGGGAAGCACTTTTTTTGAAAAAACTTGAAAAGAAGCTTCCTACTGAAAACTTTCATTATCTGATCTTTTTGGGAGATCGTCATGGAATGTGGTTCCTTCCTGAAAAATTTGTAAGGTGGACGGTCACGGTTGATAACCCTTATGAGCTGAAAAACAAGGCGAGAGGGGCTTTGAGATTGATGCCGGAAAGAGGTTTTTTTGTAGTTACCAGAGCTCTTGAAGATCGGGTTTCGGTGGAGTTGCCGGAATTGACGGAAAAGATCAGAGCTGATATAGAAAAACTTGAAGGAAGTGAAGCCAGAAGGGAATATTTGATAAAAATGAGAGAAGAATATCCTCCACCCCGTTATGTATTCAATCCGGCTGATATGACTATGAACAAAAACTATGATCTTCCAGTTGACTGGAGAACAGGAATGCCTGTTGAAAACAATGTTTTTGCAATGGTAATAGATGATGATCCGGTAAGGGGAAGGATGTTGAGCTATTCTCTCTATATTTCAAATGAAGAAGAAAGAAATGAGTTCATAGAACAGTGGGGCGATATCATTTTTGCTGTTGTCCAAAGTGATGATACGGTTTTTGTCCCTGAAAAATTCAGGGATCTCTATTTGACAAATGAAGAGATAGAAAAACTTCGCATAGAACATGAAAACAGAAGAAGGGGGCTGAATCCTGACGGTTCGGTTCCTGAAGATAGAAAAGGTCTGCTTTAGACCGGTAATATGACAAACTTAAAAGCTCCTCTATATTCACTGCTTAGACCCTTGACTTTTGATGAAGTTGCCGGTCAGAGTAAAGTGGTTAAACTCTTAAAATCTTTTCTTGAACAGGGTTATCTCCCTTCAATGATATTTTTTGGACCTCCCGGAAGCGGTAAAACAACTATTGCCAGAATTGCTGCAAACCTTTTTGAGGCAAAACTTTACAGATTTTCCGCTGTAAAAGAGAGCATAACGGATGTTAAAAAAATCGTTTACAATGACAGCAGATCAATACTTACCGGTCGTCAGATCGTATTTGTTGATGAAGTACACAGATTTAACAAGGCTCAACAGGATGCGTTTCTTCCAATGATAGAAGATGAAGGTGTGATCTTTATCGGTGCAACGACCGAAAACCCTTCTTTTTATATCAACAATGCACTTCTATCAAGAGCCAGGGCGGTTAAGTTTTACCCTTTATCAAAAGAGGAATCCATAGCTGTTATCAGGAAAGGGAGTGATGCTTTATCTGTTAAAATAGAAGATGATCTTCTTGAAGTAATTGCAACTGAGTCATCCGGAGATTTAAGAGTTGCTTTATCTATCCTTGAAAGTGCTTTTTATATTTCTGACAGAAAAACGATCACAACGGCAGATGTTTATGAATTTCTTGAAAACCCTGCTAAATACGATAGAAAAAGCGACTATCATTACAGGATCATTTCTGCATTTATTAAAAGTTTAAGAGGGAGCGATCCGGATGCCGCTTTATATTATCTTGTTAAAATGATGGATAGCGGAGAAGATCCCCTTTTCATATTGAGAAGAATGATAATATTTGCTTCTGAAGATATTGGAAATGCAGATCCCAAAGCACTTCAATTGGCAGTTTCGGCGTTACAAGGTTTTCAAGCTGTCGGAATGCCGGAAGGAAGGATAATAATGGGTCATATCGTTACCTATCTTGCAACGGCTCCCAAAAGTAATGCCAGCTATGAAGCTCTTAACAAAGCAACTCAGTTTTATAATGAAAACAAAGAATTGGAAGTTCCGGCTCATCTGGTCAACGATACATCAAAAGACCCGACGGAAAGAAAAGGGGGGTATCTTTATCCCCATGATTTTGTTGATCACTGGGTTGAGCAGAGATATTTCCCGGGGAATGACGCACCGCCTGTTTTCTATGATCTATCAGGCTCCGCTTATGAAGCTAAATTAAAGGCTTACCGGGAAAAAGTAATGAAAAAAGGGTCAAAGGATCAGAGCGAATAGCTGTATTTGAACTCTACCATTCCATCATAAAACATCGGGAAAGGTCTTGATTTTACGGCAGCAAGGATGCAGTCTCCAAAAAGAGATGCCTGATATTTTTCTGTTATGAAATGAATATCGATTATTTCACCGCTTCCTGCAACTCTTACCATAAGTTCCATTGTTCCCATCAAATTTCTGTCTCCCTGTTCAAGACGGTTCTGATAACATTTAGTTATGTCGGGGAGAAATCGATTCATGTGGGCAGTAACATGTCTGGCATCAAGAGTTGAAGGTAGAGAATCTTCTTTTCCTCCCCATGCTTTTCTCAAAGTTTCTTCATCAGGCGGGGTGTTTGTATATTTTGTGTCACACGGTCTGGGCGGTCTTTTAATAAGATCCCCCTCAACTCTGGCTCTTCTGGTTATTATCTGTATGATATCCTGATTCCCTTTTCTTCTGGCATAAGCAAGGGCTGTTTCACTTGTTTTAAAGTGTATTTTATTGATGTCGGAACCATATTCCATGAGAGTATTAACTACACCTGTGTGACCGTTTGAAGCTGCAAACATCAAAGCAGATTCCCCATTTACAGTAACATCGTTAACATTTGCTCTGTTATG
>SLGQ01000004.1 GCA_007136595.1 Candidatus Sumerlaeota bacterium
ATTTTCACCTTTTCTTGTTGAAGAGCTCTCTTTTGGAGAAGGTTTTGATGGAACCGGCGGAATGGATGATGACGAAGGTGACGGTTCCGGCGGACAATCCACCTCTGAAAGCTCTACAGGTTCAAAATATTCTCTGGACGATTTTGAAAAACATGAACAATTAATATTCAGAGAAAAGGAAGAATTTGATCCGGATCAGGTCAAACAAATGTTGGATCAGAGAATATTCAACCATTCTGTTGGAAAAATGGAAATGTTGAAGTTCGATGAAGCACTGAAAAAAAATAATGATCCCTTTGTTGTTAACAGGTTTCTGAGAGAACTTTCAACTAGACTGCTAACAGGTCAGGGAACTGAAGCCGGAGATGAACTGCTTGAAACGGCATCCATGCTGTGGGAAAAACTTCTACTTTTCGGATCTGTCAAAGGTGCTGTTCTATTTATAAAGACCATAACCGCAATATCAGAAAAACTGAAAGATACACAACCGGAATATTGCAAAAAAATTAATTCCGGGCTCAAATCACTTTCTGAAAAAGAATTTATCAATGATGTTTTTTCGACGCTTGAAGATATTCCGGTCACAGAAGTGGAAGCAATCGGGGAATTATTTGCCATGATCCCGCCTGATATGCTGGAACATCTTGTCTCCATGATCAATTCAATTGAGTCAACAAAGATCAGGATCACGGTAATAAACAGTTTTACCCGCCACATAAAGATCAGTGATGAGCTTATTGAACTGACAAAACATGAAGACTGGAAAGTGGTAAGAAACGCTTTGGCACTCATGAAAGACAAGCAGGATCCAAGAATTGTTCCTGCGATAAGAAATACTATGAATCACCCTCAAAAACAGGCAAGGATCGAAGCTTTAGGTGTACTGATGGATTTTTCAATAGAAGAGGCTTTGCCGGCACTTGAAAAAGCTGTTTTTTCAATTTCAAGGGAAATCAGAAATGTTGCAATGAGAAAAATTCTTGAATTGAGAGACAGCAGAGTAAAAGCTATCGTAAACCGATCCATGCAACCGCAAAACCTTAAAAAACTTGAATCAGATGAAATTGACTCCTATTTCAGAATGATAATCGATCTCCGTAGAGATGACCTTTATGATCTTTTAGCCAACAATCTTTTTCATGAAGACTCTGTTCTTAGAAATAAAGCTGTAGACTCTCTTTTATACTCACCCACTTTGACCCCTTTTGCACAACAAATTTCCAGAGCATCTGATATTACAATTATTTCAAAATACAAAAAAGATGACCTGAAACATTTCTGCAAGCTGTTCAAACCGGAAATTTACCCACACCTCCTTCCGGCACTTGAAACGGTTTTCCACTCAAAAGGGACCTTTTTTGACAAAACGGTCTCAAATGCAAAAGAAATAATTTTCCGATCCCTTGTTTCTTATATTGAAGAAAAGGAAGTTGCAGATTTTTTCAGAAAAGGGCGTTCAATCGGAAATAAAGAAACCACATCGATTATAGAAAAAATTGCTGGGAATTATTTATGAGCGAAGAAAAAAACACGATTTCCTCAGATTTTTTTGAAAATACAGAGCGGTTGGAAAGGCTCAGGATGTATGAATTTGTGGTATCTTTCAATGCTCTCATGAAGTCTCTTAAGCTTTACGGCAACAATAACGATACTGTAGAGAAAAATATCCTTAAGTTTAAAGAAGTTATCAAATTCTTCTTTTTGTCTGAAAAAGTTATGACACTCACGTTTAACGGGAATGATTTTTTTATTAATGATGTAAGGATAAAAAAGAAAAAAACTTCACAACTTACATTTGACGACCTTGAAAACTTCTTCATCTCTCTTCAAATCGCTTCCATAACTTTTAACTCGATAATAAAAGAGAGCACCATCGTAAACTTCATAAATTCCGGACAGGAAACTATGATGAAAAAACTGGGGCATGATGAAGTTTTTGATTATTTTCAAAAATTGCTCAACACGGAGAAAATAGATCTGACAATCACAAGAAGAGATTCTTCTGGGGGAGATGACCTTTTTTCAATTCTTGATAAAAGCCAGATGGCTCGCCTGCTATATAGAAACTTGGTGAACGATCACAAGTTGTATAGATCAAAAATTAAAGAAAAGAGACCTCTTCCCATAAGAAAAGCTGTCAGAAATGTTCAGAATGCAATTGATCTTTTAACGGACGGATCAGAAGATTCTCAAGGATCTCAACTTCTTACCCTGGCATCTTTAAACAGTTTAAAAAGCCGGTATATCGCTACTCATCAGGCTAATACTGCAATTTTATCAATAGCGGCAGGTTCTCAACTTGGAATAGAAAGAGACCTGTTGACAAGAATCGGTGTAGCCGCATATTTTCATGACATCGCGATACCCGAGGATTCAAAAGGAGAAAACAGTGAGCATTCAGAAAAAGGATTTGCATATTTAAGTCGCTTAAACTCACTTAACTTTGCAATGATGGAAGCTGCCATTACCGCCGGTCTGCATCATAGAACATATTCTTTTGACGGTGATCCGATAATTCCTGAAAAACCTTTAATGTCAACCCCGCTTGGAGAAATAATAAAAGTTTGCGACTACTATGACCTTGTTACCAGATGGTGGCCTGCAAACGAAGGATTTCCTGAAAAGAGAACCAATGCCATTGTAAAAATATTTGAAATGTCTGAACAGAAATGTTTTTCATCCATTGCGGCAAAAGCTCTTTTCAGTGCATTAGGGCTTTTCCCTCCGGGGACAATTCTAAGGATCGCAAACAGCAATAAACTTGCCTGCACTATTGATATCTTTAAGAATACCGGACAAAAAGGAAAGGCTGCAATTCTTGACAAAAAACTTAATTTTGAAGGTATCTCAGAATTTTTGCCTCAGGAACTTATTGAGCTGCCCGATGAAATCCGTTTCAGGCTTCCGCCCGAAACAAACAAATCAATTCTGGATTCATTTGAAAATACTGATAAAAACTGAAGTATTATTTTGACATTATCACCTTTATTCTTGACTGTGTTATACTTTATCGGTATCATTGTACTTGAAAGTTGTTAAGATTTGCTTTTGGAGGGTTCCATGAAAAGTATCTTTAATTTTTTGTTAATTTTTTCATTAGTTGCTTTGATCAACATTTCCTGTGCCATTGATGATGATGTTTCAGGAATACTTGCCGGATCATCCTGCTTAATTCCCGGAGAACTTGAGTGTAGCGGTGATCGTGAACAAATCCTCCGTTGTGCTGACAACATGGGTGTTTTAGTTTGGGAAGTACAAAGAAGTTGCAACACTAACTTTGGCGAATATTGCCGTCTTGTAAATGGATCTCCTTCCTGCAACGATTCTCCTGGTGATACCGGAGATACAGGAAATACGGGAAATACCGGAGACACCGGGAATACTGGAAATACAGGAAATACGGGAAATACCGGAGACACCGGAGACACCGGAGATACCGGAGATACTGGAGATACAGGAAATACTGGAGATACAGGAAATACGGGAGATACAGGAAATACGGGAGATACCGGAGACACCGGGAATACTGGAAATACAGGAAATACAGGAGATACCGGAGACACTGGTAATACCGGAAATACCGGAGACAATGGAGAGGTGATAGATAACAGATCGCCTGATTGCGTTTCAATAGCTGACTGTATAAAAGCGTGTACCGACAATCCCTGTGCAACAGCCTGTTTCGAAGCCGGAACTGAAAAAGGGAAGGCTGAATATCAGGCTTATGAAGCTTGTGCAAACAGTTCCGGACACACAACATTCCTCGATATATATGAAGCTTGTACTACTGAAGCTGAGGTGTGCGGATTTGCAGGAGATCCTAACTATTCAATACCTTACGGAAATGCAAATATTGATGGAACTTTTAATTATATAATTACTACAGAAGAGAGTATTACCACTGCTATGGTTTTACAGTCCCCCTTTGTTACCGGAACTGTCGGTTCTATCTCTATTGTTGACCAAACTCATTCCTCAAATGTTTTTTCTTATGCCGCTTACTCACCTCCGGATGCACCTAACCCGGCACGACTCCTGGTTTTTCAGGAATACAACACCGTTGCTCTTGCGAATCCGGTCTCTTATATAATTGCAGATCCTACAAAGGTGTCTGTTGGAACAAATTCCATCGGATTAACCGGCACTGATACTTTGCAACTTTTTGTTGTTGAAGTTGATTCAGAGGGAAATATTGTGTGCAGACACGGATTCGGTGTCGGAACGGTTAATGTTTCTGCAATCAATACCAGTGCCGGCGATGCAGGTAGCTTTGCTGTTGCCGGTTCAAATATCAAGATATACAGTATGGCGGCCGCACCTATTTACGGTGGAGATGTTACTGTAAATGAAAGTGATGCCTGTCCCCCTAATTAAATAGCGGATATACCGAATGTATCGCATAATATCTTTTTTGGGCATCGCAGTTTTTATTTTCTTAGCCTGGGGGATTTCCGAAAACAGAAAAAAGGTTAATTTCAGACCTGTAATTTACGGGCTTGGACTGCAATTTGTTTTTGCACTTTTTATACTCAAAACACCTCCCGGTGAAATCATTTTTGCATTTTTAAACAAAGGTTTTTCAAAAATGATAGATTTTACCAATGCAGGCTCGGAGTTTGTTTTTGGGGGGCTGTTGGAACAATGGTCTTTCGCTCTTTCAATATTGCCCACTATCATTTTTTTCTCATCATTTTTTGCAGTCCTTTACTATTTTGGAATTTTACAGTTTTTTGTAAAAATATTTGCCTGGATGCTCACGAGACTTCTTAAAACCAGCGGAGCAGAAAGCTTGTCAGCCGCTGCGAACATATTCATCGGTCAAACGGAAGCTCCTCTGATGGTCAAACCATACATTGAAAAAATGACAAGAAGTGAGTTGATGTGCCTTATGACCGGCGGAATGGCAACAGTTGCAGGAGGGGTTCTTGCCGCTTATGTAAATATGGGAATAAGTGCCGGACACCTTATTGCTGCAAGTGTAATGAGTGCCCCTGCTGCAATAATAATTGCAAAGATAATGGTTCCGGAAACAGCTGAGCCTGCGACAATCAACCCGAAAGGAATAGCCATAGAGATAACTGACAAAAATGTTCTTGATGCAGCGGCAAGAGGTGCCGGAGAAGGCATCTACCTTGCAATAAATGTTGCGGCAATGCTGATTGCATTCATAGCTTTTGTAGCTTTTTTTAACTACATTGCCGGTTTTGCAGGAACATCTCTTCAAAACATTCTCGGGTTTATTTTCAGACCTTTGGCTTTTTTTATGGGTGTTCCCTGGGAAGAGTCGGCACAAGTTGCCACTTTGCTTGGAGAAAAGACTGTTCTGAATGAATTTATTGCTTATGATTCTCTTGTCAAAATGAACAGCGATCCGGCAACCATGCTTTCAAGCAGAAGCACTGTGATTGCAACTTATGCTTTGTGCGGATTTGCAAATTTCGGATCAGTTGCAATACTTCTTGGCGGAATAGGTGCAATGGCTCCATCAAGACGGGGTGAAATTGCCTCACTTGGGATCAAAGCTCTTATCGGTGGAACAATCGCCTGTTTTATAACGGCAAATATCGCAGGAATTCTTATATAGGTCACTTCAATTCAAACCAGTAGTCATAGGTTCTGGGAACGCTGTTCACTATCACATTTGTTATAACGACATCGTATCTGACATTTTTTTGAATATCTTCAGCAAACCATCTGATATTATTAGGAACTCCGTACCCCTGATTATCATAATTAAGACCACTTATTTTCATTATATTGTTGGAAGGATCTTTTATTGCAACTGCTGCTCCTGAGAACTGAACCTGATTGTTTTTCCATTTATTAATATTGTCGGCAATAAGTGTAAAAGACATCATCACATTGTCATTATAAAGTTCTGCCGGATAAATTTCATAGGGATATGCAACATAGTTAATATCTTTGCTGACAGATATCCGTTCATCATCATTATTAACTTTTATGGCAGATCCGACGATCTGTTCTTTTTCATCATCAACTCTGCCGAAAGAAATATGATCAAGCCAGGGATCAACAAGCCATCTCCTGTGACCAAGAGTCGGAACCCCTTCATCTGTCATAAATGCATCAACAACTGATTCACTTTTGAGAGCCGATATCATTCCGAACCGGATAAAGATATTGCTTTCCCCGCATCCTTTAGCCCCTTCTTCCGAATAACATTTCCAATTGTTTTCGGGATTATGATCGATCTTTTTATTTGCAGCTATGATGAGTGAGCATTCAGAGGTGTAAACATCGTCCCCGTAGCTATATGTAACCGGCGGAAGTTTATGCAAACCCCTGATATAGTTAACTCTTGCAAGAACCTTCTCTTTTTCTTTCACACTTATTTTACCGGCTTCACATTTTGCAACATCAGGCATTTTTTCATAGATAGGCTTGTCTTCCCAACTATTATCTGAATCATCCTGTGCGGTGTCATCCGGGACATCCTCATCAACTGTTTCAAACTGTTCATCAACTTTTATTCCGCCACCTCCCGGTCCCGGAACATCGGGTCTTTCCTGAGCATCCCGGTCACTGCTCCAACCCTCGTTGTCCATATCAACAACAATGCCGTCTCCCTTATATATACCATCATCAGATTTACAGCCCGAAACTGCAATAAACGGCAACACCATTAATAGAAATATAAAAAAGCAGTTTTTTTTACTCATACCGAACCTCGCTGAATGATCAAAACTTCATATATTATACAGAAATATTATGAAAATGGAATAGATTTATTTTACTGACGGAGTTCTTCTAAAAGAGCCAGGGTTTTAAGATAAAAAATATTGTCAGGCTCGATCTGTTTTCTGAGATCAAGAAGCATTCTCCTTGCAGCTTGCGGATCATCATTTATCAGCTTGTCAGCTTCGTTATAGATTTCCTCGATTTTTCTATTCAGTGCATTTAAACCGGCTGCGGCAAATTTATTGTTGTCTTCGTAGTACATAGCTTCATAAAAATCTTTCCTTGCGCCGCTGATGTCTCCTCTTTCAAGCTTTTCATTTCCTATGCTGCTTAAAGCATTTGCCATAAGGCTGTATATTTTCCTGGTTTGAGCAGAAAACTCATAAGTTCTCTCTCTTTCAGTAGTGAATCTACTGTCAGGAGCACTCAAGTTTCTTGATGCCGATTTTATTATTCCTTCAACTTTAGTGTTATACTGGTTCTCAATGTTTTGCTTAAGAGCTTCAAGTTTAGCTCTGGCAGCATTTTCCCTTTTTTCAGCAGCAGCAAGATCTCTTTCAAGCTGCACTCTTCTCTGTTTTGCCTCTTTTTCCCACCTGTTGAACATCACATCTGTCTGTTTTTCTGCATTTGCTATTTGATTTTTTAATGATACTTCCTCTTTACCTCTTTGGGTCAAAAGGTCTCTCATACTTTTTTCTATAGCTTCTATCTGCGCAAGTATTTCTTCATGTTCATTTTCTGCTCTCTGCTCATATTTCCGGTAAATAGCTATCCTTTCTTTTTCAAGTGCGATCTCATTTGCTTCCCTTTTCTTTTCAATAGCTATTTCAAGGTCACTTAGCATTTTTTCATTATTGATTTTAAGTTGTTCCATTCTTCTTGCTGATTCTATCCGGAACTTTTCAGCTTTTGCTGTCATTGCCTCTATCTGTTTTTCTGTCAAGGCAAACTCTTTTCTTCTGGCGGCAATTTGTTTTTCAAATGCAGCTCTTCTCTTTTTTTCACTTGCAATTCTTTCAGCTTCCCTCTTTTCGGCTCTGCTTTCAATTTCTTTTATTCTTCTGTTTCTGGCATTATTTGAATTCTCAACTTTCTTTCTAACTTGAGCTTCAAAGTTCCCTCTACCGTTTTCAAGTGCGACAAGAGCCTTTTCTGCAGCTGCTTTTTCCACATTCTTTTTCTTTGTGAATGCAGCGATCTCTTTTTGCACGGTATTTTCCAGTCTGGTAAAGGCGGCTGCCAGTTTTTTAATGTTTGCCTTGTGAGCTTTCATTGTGGGAGCCATTTTTTCTTCAATAAACTTAACATAGTTTTCTTCATACCTTACAAGATCATCCATAGCAACACGGAGCTGTTTTCTCGCAGTGATCCATCTCTGGTTTTTATCGTAATTAACATCTCTCTCTTCAATGCCGAGTATTTCTCTTTCCAAAGCTTCTATTTTTTTAGCTCTTTCTGTCTGCCCCCTTCTATATTCTTCTTCCGCCTTGTTTTCTGCGGCTCTTCTTTGACCATCAAAACTTCTTTCAAGTTTCTCTCTGTTTATGTTTGAACTTTCCTGACCTCTTTGCAACCTTTGATCCTGCTTTTCAATATAGTCGGCTATTTCTCTTTCGATTTTATCAATGTTTACTGCCGCATCCTGTACCCTTTTCTCGTAATCTTCTATTTCTCTGTTAAAACCGGCAACTTCTTTGGCATTGATCTTTTCAGCTTCTTCAATGTCTCTTCTATCCTGCTCCAGAGCTTTATCCATCGATCTTTCAAATATCTGGTTTTCTCTCTGCTCATTTCTTTCAAAGTCTTCATTTGCTTTTTCCACTTCCTTTGTTATAGAAGCAAGTTTTCTGTCAAGATCTCTCACAGCAGCTTCCATTTTTCTGTAGTTTGCTTCAGCTTCCTTGCTTTCACTCTGTTCTGTGAAGCGGGCTTTTTTTCTTGCAAGACCAAGCTCCCTTCTCAGTTGAACTTCAAGCTTCTTTCTTTTAACTTCAAGTTCTCTAAGCTCTTTCTCTATCTCTCTCTGAAATCTCTCTTCAGCCGGCCTTCTATCATCAAGCCTTCTGTTCAAAGCACTTATTTCTCTTTCTGAATCGGTAAGTTTTTGTCTGTATTTTGAGTCCAGACCTGTCAGATCATTTTTAAGACTTTCTATTTTGTCTCTGTGATCTCTCTCTTCCCTTCTCTCTTCAGCTCTTTTTTTCTCTTCGCTCCTTTCAAATTCTACATTTATCCTTTCTCTTTCTCTCAATTGATCTGTAATTGATCTTTCCGCTTTATCGATCTCGGCTCTTCTCCAGTCAGAAACTTGAGCTATATCTTTTCTGATCTTGCGGAAAAGTGAATCAACATCTCTGTAATCAGATTCAGATGGCTCGTTATATCTGTCCCTGCGGCTCATTTCTCTTATGAATTGAAGTTCTTTATATCCCCTTTCTCTTATTGAACCATCGATTCTTTCAGCCCTTTTAAGTGAATCTATGGCTCTGCTGTGATCCCCCTCTCTGATCATTGCTTCAGCTCTTTCGATCAAAGTTACGACATCTTCCGCTTCCTGAGCCAATTTACCATCTCCGGCATCAGAAAAAAGTTTTAATGCCGCACTTATATCTCCTCCTTTATATGCCTTGAAACCGTTTCTTAAAGTTGTCCTTGCTTCTACAGCTGACATTCTTGACTGTGGCGAAGGATCTCTTCTATCCCGATCCCGATCCCTATCTCTTCTGTCCCTGTCTCTGTCTCTGCTGGCAACAGCGGGTTCATCATCGTCATCATCATCTTGAGCGGCACCGGGAGCTGAAGCTATGTCTGAAGAGACAGTCATCAATGCCGCACCTACATCTGCAGCAAGATCTTCTTCATCAGAACCCGGTTCAACATTTACAACATATCTCATTACCTGACGACCCTGATTTGAGTAAATATATAGATTTACTACTTTTGTCTTGTCCCTTCTTGTCTGGATGATCGGAAGAAGTATAAGGTCAGCTTTTCTTACCCTTGAACTCAAAGATTCAACACATCTTCTGTCCATTCCGCACTTTTCGAAATCTCTTAAAAGTGCAGGGGGAATTACTTTCTCAGGATCGACAGCAATAGCACCGCGAATGGTTCTATAAATAAATTGAAGTTCCTCTGTCAACTTTTCAGCAAGCCGTGCATCCGGGCCCCTTCCTTGAGCAGGGAGAACAGCCATCGTCGGCTCCGAAGCTGACAACACGGAAAAAACAACAACAATAATTTGAAGCAACAAAAGTCTTTTCAACATCTTAACTACCTTTTTATTTTGATTGATATTAAAATTGCTTTTAGCGGCACCTTGCAGTTTACCTCATTGAAAACAAACACCGAACAGGTTATTAAAATCAAGCAATATTGTCAAAATTTTTTAAAGAAAAACAACACCCGGAGCATTTTCAGTAAAATCAACCGTTAAGGACCAGTCTCCCTTCTTTGAGATCAACTGTTATTGCCGATCCTTCTTTAACTTCATCTTTGAGTATTTTGGAAGCAAGCAGTGTTTCGAGGTTTTTTTCAAGGAATCTCCTTACTGTACGGGCTCCGTAAGTTGGAGAATACGATCTTTCAACGATATGATCGACTGCATTGTCAGTTATGATGACTTCCATTTTTCTCTCTGAAAGAAGTTTGTTCATGTCGCGCACAAGAAGATTTACTATTTCTTTGAGGTCTTCTTTTGTCAGGGTGTTGAATATTACTGTCCCGTTAAGTCTGTTTAAAAATTCGGGTCTGAAGTGGAGTTTCACTTTTTCCATTATTTTTTCTTTTTCATTTTCTGAAACTTTTCCTTCCGTCCCTTCAATTATTTCGCTGCCGAGATTGGATGTCATAACGATTATTGTGTTTTTAAATGAAACTGTCCTCCCTTGATTGTCTGTTAAACGACCATCTTCAAGTATTTGAAGGAGAACATTGAAAACATCGGGATGGGCTTTTTCTATTTCATCAAGAAGAATGATAGAGTAGGGTTTTCTTCTCACAGCTTCCGTCAATTGACCACCTTCATCGTATCCCACATATCCCGGAGGTGCCCCTATCATTCTGGAAACTGAATGTTTTTCCATATACTCGCTCATATCGAGCCTTACAATGTTATCCATTGAATCAAAAAGTTGCTGGGCTATCCTTTTTGCAAGTTCCGTTTTTCCAACACCTGTAGGTCCCAGAAAAATAAAAGAACCAAGTGGTCTATCAGGATTTGTAAGTCCCGCTTTCGACCTTAAAATTGAGTCAGTTATCGTTTCGATCGCTTCATTTTGTCCGACAACCCTCTCTCTCAATTTTTCACTCAACGAAAGGATCTTTTCTTTATCACTTTTTGTCATGTTGGAAACCGGAATTCCTGTCCACTTACTGACAACTTCAGCAATATGTCTTTCATCAAGAACTTCAGTTACCATAGTATTTTCCGAAGAACTTTTCATGGATGCTTCTTCAAGTTCTTTGTTAAGTTGAGCCAGTTTTCCGTATTTCAGCTCACTTATTTTTGAAAGGTCGTACTCTCTTTCAGCTTTTTCCAGCTCAAGCTTAACAGTGTCAATTTCTTTTTTCACCCTTTTTACAGATTCAACAGCTTTTTTTTCATTTTCCCAGACACTATGCTTACTGTCATATTCCTTTTTTATTTCACCAAGTTTTTTCTCAATGGTTTTTATATGCTCCGCTGTTGAACCCGACTTGTCCCTTCTGCACCCTTCAAGTTCAACCTCAAGTTGCATTCTTTTTCTTTTGAGATCATCAAGTTCAGCGGGCATGCTGTCTATTTCGGTACGGAGCATTGAACAAGCTTCATCAATGAGGTCTATTGCTTTATCGGGCTGAAATCTGTCAGAAATGTATCTGGTGGAATATTTTGCCGATGCAAGAATAGCAGATTCTGAAATGGTAATACCGTGATGAATTTCAAATCTGTCCCTTAAACCTCTCAATATTGAAACTGTTTCTTCCTCATCAGGAGGTTGCACCAGTAACGGCTGAAATCTTCTTTCAAGTGCGGCATCTTTTTCAACATATTTTCTATATTCATCCAGCGTAGTTGCTCCGATACAGTGCAATTCACCTCTGGCAAGCATCGGTTTAAGCATATTTGCCGCATCCATGCTTCCCTCGGCTCTCCCTGCTCCTACAATGGTATGCAACTCATCAATAAAAAGGATAACTCTTCCGTCAGAGTCTTTTATTGCTTTAAGGACAGCTTTCAACCTTTCTTCGAACTCACCTCTGAATTTTGCACCAGAGATCAAAGAACCCATATCAAGCTCGAAAATTTCTTTATCTTTCAAACCTGTAGGGACATCTCCCCGGAGAATTCTTCTTGCAAGCCCTTCGACTATTGCCGTTTTACCAACTCCCGGAGAACCGATGATCACCGGATTATTCTTTGTTCTTCTCGAAAGAATGCGAACTATCCGCCTGATCTCGGAATCCCTTCCGATAACAGGGTCAAGTTTCCCCTTTTTTGCCAGTTCAACAAGACTCCTTCCATATTTCTGAAGAGGATTCTGATCGTTATTCTCTTCCTGTCTTCCATAGTTGTTCATACAATCTCTCCATAAATGCAAATTTTAACTTGCCCATTGTTTTTATATGCACGAACCTTCAGAATTCAAGATACCACTACAACAACTCCCTGATCTTTTTCAAGATTTTGGAATGGTTGGTTTCTTTGTATATAAGTTTCCCTTTTTTATCAAGAATGAACATGTTGGGGAGATCTGCGGCACCTTTTTTATCTGCAACTCCATATCTGCGGCTTACAAGAAAATATTTGTCAAAGACTATGGGGAAACCATATTTGTTTTTGTTGAAGTAGTCATGTATTTTTTGTTGTTCTTCGTTTCTATCCCCTCCTCCTGGAAGGGCGACAACAACAAGGGAAAGTCCCTTTCTTTTGTATATTTTTTCCCACTTATTTTATCAAGTTTTAGATAGTCCATTAAATCTGTTTTACTTATTTCAAGTTCCAAATAAGGATTATTTTTTGCTTTATTTAAAAGCATATAGTAAATACGAAAATCAAAAATATTTCCCCTAAATCCTG
>SLGQ01000350.1 GCA_007136595.1 Candidatus Sumerlaeota bacterium
CATCAGAATACCTGTTGATGTCATAGAAAACATTAAAAAAAAAGCTGAAGCTGAAAGCATCAATTATCAAACCTTGATAAAAATGATCCTTAAAAAGTATTCAGAAAGGATATAGGAAGTTGAGAGGCTAACTGTCTTAAAGTCTCATCGTCTCAAAGTCTTTTCGCCCAATCATGCTAATCCTTTAATCGTGCGAATCGAGGTTCAAGTTCTCTTGCGATCAGGAACACCCTGTGAAAGAGTCTCAAGTTCTCTCAAACATGGATTTATGGAGATATGAATATTGTGGTTTTTATATTCCTGTTTTTAATCTAGAAAAATCTTTTTGAGCCGATTTCCAGCCTTTCAATTTTGGACCAAATATATCTAAAAATACTTGCTCCAATTCTTCCATAGATTTAAAAGTTCTTACCTTAAGTATATTAAAAAATTGTTCTTTTTCAGACTCAAGAGCATTCGGAAAAATTTTAAGAAAGAAATCTTCAACAATATTTGCGGTTTTTTCTCTATCATTTTTTATTTTTATGTCTTTAGCAACTCTTTTATCCACAGCTTTTATCATTTTTTTCAGTCTATTCATCACCATTTTTTCATCTTCAGAAAGAGTTTTTTCACATTCCAGAACTTTTAGAAGTTTAACACAAAAATCTTTTACATTATCTAATCCTCTAACCCTATAGCCAGTTGTTTCTCCGTAATAATAGCTTAGGCTATATGTATTTGTTACTTTTTCCAGGTTTTTTTTGTGGATACCTATCTTTTTTAAATATTTCTCTTCTACTGAATCAACTTTTATAATATAAACATCTGGTCTCATGATTCCATATCACCCCCTTTCCATTTGAAAGCTCTTCTGAATCCGGCATTTTCAGCTTCTTCAATGGTTTCAGCATAAAACTCTCCTTCCTCATTTCCGATAACAACCCTGTCGTATTGCTGATCAAACGGCAAGTGGTATATTCTCTCTTTCGTAGAAGGGTTGACATTGCACTTAATCATAGGATAATGTTCGAGTTTTTTCTTAATTATTTTTATATTCAAATCCTTTGCGACCATTTTTGCTTCATCAGATAATTCTGTCGTTGTTGCAAAAACAGGTTCTACATTTCTAAGATTTTCAGTAATTTTATATAAAATCGTTGTTCCGAAGAGTTGCATTATGTGTTTTTCCCTTATAACTTTATGTTGTGACCAACATTTACATTGAACAATTTTAGTTTCTTCTCCTTTTTTACATATCAAGTCTCTTCCAAAATCTTCAAAACCTTTCAACGCACCTTCAAATCTTACTCTCCACCCATTCTTTTCATACATATATCCCATATATCTTTCATATAATCTTCCTATCTCTATTTTACTTTTATCCCTTCTCCAATATCTATCTAAGGCTTTCTGGAATTTTACTTTTGTAGGAAGTTCAAGGTATTCTTCTTTGCTTAAATAACCCAGAGAAAGTGCCGGATCTATTTCTAGCATCTCATCTTCCACTTCATTTCTCATATCAATGACTTCATCTAAAATTGCATCCCTATAGTCAGAAAGAAAAGGGAAATATTCCTCGTATGAAGCAACTTGATATTGCAAAAACTTCAAATCTTTTACCATCTTAGCTCTACTCTTTCTAATCTCTGAAACAACTTCTGATGATTTCCATGCAGAATTGGGCTTAATGACAAGGGAACATTCAACCTCTAAATCTCTTGTATTCAAATATTCACTGAAAGCTTCAGCAAGCCATTTTCGTCCTTTAATGAAACCTGCTTCAAAGCTATTAATCAATTCTCTTGTTTCAAATAGAAGCCTGTCTCTTTCTTCATTCCACGCTTCTTTTTCTGAAAGAAAAGCTTGTCTGTCATTTTCAATTTTATTTCTTTCCCTAGAAAGTTCTCCTTTGTTCTCATTAAATTTCTTTTCATTATCATATTTTAACGAAATCAATCTCGATCTCTCAGCGTCAACTTGATCCAACATACTTTTAACCTTATTCCGTTGATCTTCCCAAGAGGAATAGATAAGAAAAAATATAAAAAAAATAAAAACTATACCAATAGCAATCATATTTAAAACCTCTTGAAATAAACTAGCACCTTATATTCAGCTAAAAACTTTAACATCTTTAAGCTTTTCAACAACATTCATAATTTCTTCTTCCAGTCTTTTTGAAAGGTTTTCTTCTGTATCTCCTGTATGTTTTTTCAGGTCAAAAGGGATGTAGCAAATCTCCCCGAAATCTTCGTCTTCGTATAAGCGAGCTTCCGGTATAATTGACTGAACTTTTTCAATGAATTTTTTATTGTTTTCCTCTGAACTTGGAAGCACTTCAATAACAATTGGACAATCTCTTTTTTCCCAGACAATGTACTGAACTCCAAACCAGACCTCAATATCATCATCAAGTCCATAACTGCTCTTCTTTATCCAGTACCCATAATAATCAGAATTTTGCTCAACGCTTTCTTTTTTTGAGTTACAAGCCAAGTTGACACCTTCGATAACTTTGAATATTTTATTCATTAATTTTGGTACATTAGAATTTGTCATGAGATGATATTCCTCCAAATTTTTTGAATCTAGTAACCTTATTTCTTCTTGTGTAAAAACGATATCTTCGTAGTAGAACCAGTTTTCATCCATTATTTCAACGAATTCTTTTATAAATGGATTCAACTTGTCGAGTTCTGCATCCTTTATCCTTTTTATAATTTGTTCCCAGTAAATTATATTATTCTGTTTAATGTTTTCAAAAGAATAGCTGTTGTGACTGTTCCATCTTTTGCAAATCTCAGAAATATTGTAATATCCTTCCGGAAGAATAAAAAACAGTCTTTTATCATCTCTATTCAGATAATCAAGGTAGCTGACAGGTT
Source organism: Candidatus Sumerlaeota bacterium (assembly GCA_007136595.1). Lineage (GTDB taxonomy): Bacteria > UBP6 > UBA1177 > UBA1177 > UBA1177 > SLGQ01. The sequence goes on from SLGQ01000350.1 coordinate 2,868, forward strand.
GACTTTCTGTCAAACCGCACCATCTTTCAATCTTAATTTCAAAAATGTATTTGTTATTTTCATCGATTTCAATAATTATGTCTGCCCTGCCCCGTTTTTTTTCATCATCCTGTAGAACTACTTCCGTCTCAAAGCAGTCGTAATCGATTTTTTCAAGGTCGATATCTGCCCCCTTTTCTTTAACAATATTAAGGAAAAGAACCCTGAGCGGCTTGAAACGCATCAAGTTGCAGAAAAGTTCTGTGACCGAAGTTTCGTTTTTGACGAGGTTGTGGAAGATGTTATTGTTTCGGGTCATTTATCTGCCTCGCTATTTTCATCTTCCTCCTCCTCTTCTTCTAGTTCAACATTAAATTTTTCAGCAATATATCCTATAGCTTTTTTATATTCTGGATTCTCGACTTCTTCATAAACATCATTCAAAGGTTTATATAATACTTCTCCAAAACCATTTTCTGGAACAAAATAGTTA
>SLGQ01000149.1 GCA_007136595.1 Candidatus Sumerlaeota bacterium
GCAAAAGAGAGCTTATTGTATCCATCCTCTGCTTTAAGCGGAGAGTCATCAAAATAAACAAGAAAAAGAGAGTCATTAACAAACCAGTAAATTTCTTTTCCTTTCCGCACAACTTTCACCCTGTATTCTTTATCCGGCTCAAGCCTTGTCGCCCTTTCTTCAAACCTGTTTTTTTCGTGTTCATGAAGTTTCGCAATGACAGAAACTCTGTTTTTCCAGCCACCGAGAATAAATGAATATCCATCTCCGTGTTCATGAAGCTCACCGTTCCCCCATAGATTGAACTTGATATCAACAAAATCGCTTAAACTTTTCATCACAAGCTTTATTACGCCGTTTTGAGGAAGATCTATCCCGCTTAAAACAAGATTTTTGTTGTCAGCTCTTTCACTTACAACCTTTCCATCCTCAATTTTCCAGTCACCGCCAAGAACTGTATAGTTTTCACCAAGCTCCTCGCGGTCAAAATTATCTTCAAACACTTTTACAAGCTTTGATCCATCAACGATTTTACTATAAGGGATATCGGTTCTTTCCCATTTAAAACCGCTTTTTATCCTTTCACCTTTTGTAAAAATGTTTTCTTCCACCGCCTCTCTTTTTGCAGGACAACCCGCTAAAATAACCGCAACAAGTGTCACTAAAAAAATCTTGAACTTCATGAAACCTCACATAACTAAAAAACTGCAAGAAAATAACACCTATTTTTTTAAATGTCAAAAAGAGTGGTTATTCAATTTAAGAAAAACACATAACAACGAAAACTCTTAAACATACTTAAAAAAAACATGGTTTTGGTGCTCAGCTTAAAATATACTTTACAATTATTGATTTTTATGCTAATGTTTAAAGCGTACTTTAAACGGAGGGCGCTGTGTTTGATTCTATAAGCAAATATCAGGTGTGGGGTGACAAGCCACATGACACTGGTTTCAGGAGAGATTCTGCCATTAAAAGCATTATTCCGAAAATTGGCAACCGACTTATAAAAGTTATTTGCGGTCAAAGGAGATGTGGAAAAAGCTTTCTGATGCGTCAAATTATGAATATGCTGATCGAGGAGAAAATTTCAGACAAGCTTTCCATATTGTATATTAACATGGAGTACAATGCTTTCGGTTTCATTAAAAATCATGAAGACCTCTACAATTTTGTGTCCCTGTTTAAGGAATCGTTTTCAAAAAACAAGAAGTGTTTTCTTTTTATTGACGAAGTTCAAAAAATTGACGGTTGGGAAAAATGTGTAAATTCTCTTGCTCAGGATTTCACTGAGGAGTGGGAAATATTTGTTTCGGGATCCAACGCTTCGCTTCTTTCAGGTGAACTTGCAACACTTTTGTCGGGGCGATATATTTCTTTTACTCTTTTTCCTTTCAGTTATAGTGAGTTTTTAGGCATAACCGAAGGTGCTCCCAATGTTGAATCTTTTTCTCAATATATGCAAAGCGGAGGAATGCCGGAATGTTTCAAGCTTCCGGATAGCGAAACAATCAGTCACTATATTTCAAATTTAAGAGATTCTATAATTCTGCGTGATATTGTTGACCGGCATCAGGTTAGGGATATTCGTTTGCTGGACCAGCTTATTGAACTGATCATTGATTCAGTTGGAAGCTATTTTTCTGTTAATAAGTTGGCAAATGTTATTTCAAGTAACGGAATAAAAACAAACTCTGTAACCGTTGGCAACTACCTTGAATATCTTAAAGATGTTTTTTTCATACATGAAGTGCCGCGATATGATGTTGCCGGGAAAAAAATTCTGACAGGAGAAAGAAAGTTTTATATAAACGACCCTTCTTTCAGATATTACAGTACGCTGATCCGGGAAAACACTCCCGGCAAATATCTTGAAAATGCCGTTCTTCTCCATCTTCTCAGAGAAGGATACACTGTTCAGGCAGGATCTATTTCGGGAAAAGAGATAGATTTTGTCGCAAAGAAAAACAATTCCATCCTTTATGTTCAGGCAGCATACATATTAAACGATGAAAAAGTTGTTTCACGAGAGTTTGGAAATCTCCAAATAATTAAAAACAACTACCCGAAAATAGTTGTAACTCTTGATCCGGTGTCTTTCGGCAACATTAACGGAATTGAGCACTTCCAAGCATGGGAATGGGTGAAATAAATCAATAACCGCTCAAAACTTTTTCATACACTTCAAGATCTTCCGGAGAAAAACAGCAGAATGTCACTTTCATTTCACTCTCATTTGGGACTCAACTCAGCTCTTCTGTAAATTTTCTCACAATCAACCAGAGTAAAAGAGTTGGGCATACCGTCAATTCCCGCAAAACAGATATCGGTCTTTCTGTCAACATAATAAACGATACCGCCTTTAGCAACACTGCACTTAAACATCTCATTTGTAAAGCCACCCACTCTGTCACACTTCATCTTAGCCGCTGACAAAGAAAAACACACCATTAAAAAACCAATTAAAACGATTATCTTTTTCATAAGACCCTCCTGCCGGGATTTCTCTCCCCGATCACAAGCATTTCAAAATCTTCTGTGGTAAGTTTGTCATTCCTTGAAAATGCTCCAATTTTTGCTCCGAAGATATCAACTTTATTAAATCCTAGACTTTTTAAGAGCCATGTGATTTCGGGCGGAATATAGTATCTTTCATTGCAGTCAAGAACCATTTTATTGCCGTCATCATCAGTAAGTTCCGTTATGTTGTAATCGCGGAATGTCATGAGGTCAAAGGTTTCACTTTTGTAGGTTGCACCTTCACCTTTGTCATCAGCTTCATGAAATTCATCAATTGAGTTGAAGATTGGGAAAAGTCCGTTTAAGGTGGTAAAGATGAACTTGGAACTGTTTTTTAACGATTTTGAGACACTTTTAAGTATCTCGTAGTTCATTTCATCTGTTTCCATTAAAGGGAAACCACCTTCACAAAGCATTATTGCGGCATCAAATTCATTTTCAAAAGTAAGATTTCTTGCATCTGCCACAATAAAATCTATTTTCAGACCTTCTGCCTCAGCCTTTTCTTTTGCCCTTTTAATTTGAGACTCTGACAGATCAATACCTGTCACTCTGTAACCCCTTTTCACAAGTTCTATCGCATGTCTTCCTGTTCCGCACCCCACATCAAGTATTTTTAAAGACTTGTCAAAATTAAATTCCTGCTCTAAAAAATCACACTCACCAATTGTCCCTTTGGTAAAAATTTCATCATCATATTTTTTACCATAGTTATCAAAAAGTGTCTCATACCATTGTTTTTTGCTCATTGTTTTCTCCTGAATTACATTCCTATATGCATGTGGTTATTATGCCGCGGCAAACCTTCCCC
>SLGQ01000277.1 GCA_007136595.1 Candidatus Sumerlaeota bacterium
GGAGTCAGTTGGACGACTTGCAGGTGGAATAGCCCATGATTTTAACAATATGCTTGGAGTTATTCTCGGTTATTCCGATTTTGCTCTTGAATCTCTTTCCCCTTCAGAATCTGCTTATGGCTATATTATTGAAATAAAAAAGGCGGCAACTCATTCTGCTGAATTAACAAGACAGTTGCTTGCTTTTGCACGGAAACAGACTGTTTCTCCTGCTTTAGTTGATCTTAATTCTTCTATTGAAAGTATGCTCAAAATGCTTAAAAGAGTTATCGGAGAAGATATTGACCTTGCCTGGATCCCCGGAAAAGATACATGGAAAATCAAGATGGATCCATCTCAACTCAATCAAATCCTTGTAAATTTATGCATAAATGCAAGAGATGCCATTTCAGGAACAGGAAAACTCACCATAGAAACAGGAACTGCCGTTTTTGATGAAGAATACTGCAATGAACACTACGGTTTCATTCAGGGAGAGTATGCCAAGCTTGTAGTCAGCGATGACGGTTGCGGCATAAGCAAAGAGGCTTTGGATTCAATTTTTGAACCTTTCTACACAACTAAAACCAACAGCAAGGGCACCGGACTCGGACTTGCAACTGTCTATGGTATTGTAAGACAGAACGAGGGCTTTATCAATGTTTACAGTGAACCTGAAAAAGGCTCTTCTTTCAGGATATATCTTAAAAAATCTGATGATGCTATTACTGTTAACAAGCAAAATGGAGAAGTTGACAACATCCTTGCAAAAGGGGAAAAAATACTCCTTGTCGAAGATGATCCTGTCATAAAACAAATGGTTGAAAAAATGCTTCTGAAGCTTGGATACAGTGTGAAAGCTGTAAATAAAGTGCAGGATGCTCAGGAATATGCTGAAAACTGTGATAAAATTGATCTTTTGATCACCGATGTTGTAATGCCCGAAATGAACGGAAAAGAGTTAAGTGACAACCTGAGCAGGATATGTACCGGATTGAAAACTCTTTTCATGTCAGGATATACTGCAAATGTAATTGCCCACAGAGGTGTTCTTGATGAAGGTGTTAACTTTATCCAGAAACCTTTTTCCATAAAAGAACTCGGCTTGAAAATCAGATCTATTTTAAATCTTTAATTGGTCAACATCTCTGTTTCAGGCTTTTTCCCTTCCAACTTTTTCAGTGGTTTTAGAATAAACCAGCAGAACAATAAATATCAAAGTTGCATAGGCGGCGGCATAGCCGTATCTTTCCTGTCGCTGGAAAGCCCATTTGTATGCTTCACTTATCAAAATTTCAGTGCCGCCGTCAGGCTCTCCTCCAGACACAAGATAAATAATGTTGAACATATTGAATGTCCATACACTGCCAAGTATGACAGCAGGAAGAAGTGCCGGTTTCAGGAGAGGAAGGATGATATGTCTGAATCTTTCAAAACCGTTTGCTCCGTCAACACTTGCAGCATCTTCAAGTTCCCCCGGAATTGCCTGCAAAGCCCCTAAAGCTGTTACCATCATAAATGGGAACCCGAGCCAGGTATTGGTTGTTACATTTGCGGCAAATGAAGTCCAGAAGGAACTGAACCAGCTCACAGGCTCGAGCCCTAAAGATTGCAAAATTCCGTTTATTGCTCCGAATTGTCTGTTGAACATCCCTCTCCAGATAAGAGCGGTAATATAGTTCGGCACAGCCCACGGTATGATAAGAAGTATCCTGTAAATACCTTTCATTTTAAGCCACGGTTCTCTGAGCATCAACGCAAGAGCAAGTCCGATCGAAACATGAAAAAACACATTTACTGCAGTCCACATCACAGTGACACCGAGAGTAAAATAGAATGAAAGCGGATTGGTTATCGGAAAATCTCTTGAAAGGAGGATAGATATAAAGTTGGAAAACCCTACAAACTGGTATTCGCCGCTTCTGTGTGCAAAGAATGAAACAGCCGTTCCAACTGCAAAAGGGATGAAAACAAGGAGTATCATCGAGAAGAATGCAGGAAAAAGATAAAGATACGGAGTTGGACTGTTTTTAACACTTTCCAGAAACCTATACTTCCGTACTTGACGGATCACAAAAAGAAGAGCTGCAAAAGCGGCAATGATCAAAACAAAAACATAGACGACCGGACTTTTTGCTTCGGGAAGAGGTCTCGAAAAGACAGTATATTGCGTTTGAGCCGCATCAAGAGCATCCGGTGCACTCTGAGCACCGCGGAGAACTTTTCTTAAAGCAGTTGCCATCGGCTCCCAGACCATTCTCATTTTCGGGTCATTGCTCATTGGAACTGCAATTTCAGCCTGCTGTCTGAAAATGTTCAGCATATCATCACTGCTTACCGAAGGATCTTTATATACAGATTTCGTTGCAACAGACTGTCTTCCTGTTACTGCACGGATCAAAGCCCCGTCAAAAGAAGTTATATAGTTTGCAAAAGCCCTTGATCCATCAACATTTGTCCGGGGATGATTACTTACCATAAAAGATTCAACTGTAAGAAAAGGCCGTAGCAACTCACCTGTTTCTGAAACAGTGGGGAGAACTGCAACTCCGTAAGGGACTCCTTTCCTTATCTCTCCCATGAACCAGGGACCATTTATCACCATCGCCGCCTGCCCTTCATTAAAAAGCTGCGTTACAAGAGCACCTGTGGCTTCCTGCGGAACGATCTTGTGGTCATTTACCATCCGGGAAATATATTCCAGAGCAAGAGCGTTCCCTTCATTGTTCAGGCATGCTTCCCCGTCTTTTCTCTGTTTCCCTTCCTCCAGACAGAATCCTCCTCCGAATCCATATAGAAAAGGGGCGGAAAAATATACGGAAGCAGCTTCAAAGGCAAGTCCGTACCTCCCTTTCTCAGGCTCCGAGTATCTTTTTGCAAACTGTACCATTTCAAAAGTGCTTGCAGGTGCTTTTTCAACGATATCTTTCCTGTAAAAAAGCACAACACTCTTAAATGCAAGCGGATATCCCCAATATTTGTCTTTATATTTAACAGCTTCAAGAGTTGAGGGAACAATGTCGTCTCTTATTTTTTCTATCTCATTGATATTGACCGGCAAAATCACTTTCCCTTCAGACCAGTCCCCTATTCTTTCGTGTGCAAAAATAAATCCGTCAGGACCATTGCCCCGGGGAATGGCAGTAGTAAGTTTATTTGCAAAAGCATCATAAGGGACACTCAGCAACACGACATTATATTTGTCCTGAGATTCATTGAACCTGTTTCTCAACTCCTCAAGAGCCTGCTGCTCCAAACCTCTGTAAGAATGCCAAACCACAACATCTTTTGTCTGTCCATAAGTTAAGAAAAAAGAAAAAACAA
>SLGQ01000048.1 GCA_007136595.1 Candidatus Sumerlaeota bacterium
CTGAACCAAGTATCATTTCTTCACCTCCTGAGTGATTTTGAGGTTTCTTTTTAACCCATTGAAATCATTTCACTCCAGGAGGTTTTGTCAAGTTTTTTATTGAAAATCGAACGATTTAGGTCATATTATTCTCCATATAAAAAATGCCCTAGTCCCTGACTCAATCTTAATAACACAGATTGGCAGGAAAAAGGGCTCCATTGTTTCTAGTTTTATTTAGAATTTTCAACATGTCAATACTTTTTTTGAGAATTAAGATGGGGCTTAGTTGTCAGGACAACATTTTTATATATTGTTGAGACTTTATCATCCTTGACAAAATCCGAATGTGCAGTTCAGGTCGCCTGGACATGGAACACCACCTTGACATGTAAACATGCAGAAAGAAAATCCGCCTGCATTAGTGCATTGAGCCTGAAATCCGGGAGCTTTGTTTTCACAGTCATTAGGAACAGCGGGGTCACACAGTGGATAGCAATAAGGAATTCCCGAAGAACCTTCAATGCAGTCTGAATTTCCAATACATTCATCTCTTCCTGAGCATATTTCCCCTGGTCCTTTGGTTGCTGTGATACTGGAAGGAGGAAGACACATTTCCTGTCCGAAACATTCCAGCCAGTCCGGACAATCCCCTTCAAAAGAGCCGCATAATATCAGACAGAATTTTTCTTTAGTATGACAGGCTACCTGCATGGATGGATCAGGAGGTGGAGGACATTCAGCATTATCATTGCAAGGTTTCAGGCACTGTCCGTATTGTGCGTTGTCATAACCTTTTATGCATTGCAGTCCCGGTGGACAGGAATCAACCTGGGCGGGATCACATTGATGGTAAGCACCTTCAGTTGGAGCCCCGTTTTCATTTTCGTCGGGAACTTCTTCTGTCAGATCAGGCTCTTCAATTTGTTCATCGGGAGTCTCTTTTGATTCGTCCACAGTTTCATCACTTTTGTTTTCATCAAGTGTTTCTCCCGGATCTTCATCATTGGAAGATATGTCTGAATCAACATCGGGAATGATATCATCTTCAGTAATGCAGGAAAAAAGAAAGAAAAGAGATAGGAAAGTGAAGAGAAAAATGCTCAGGTTTTTAGCTTTCATAATACACCTCACAATTAAAAACCCTCGCACATCAGAGTTTATACATAGAGCCTGCACCGTCAACTTTTTCGGTGCTATTATTTATGTTAAGATGATTTTTTCTTTTCCATTATAAGTGGTAATATCCCCAGGTTTACTACCGTGGCGGCAATGATTCCAAGAGAGGCAATCGCTCCAATTGACGCAATTCCTCTGTGTGCGGAAAAGGTCAAGCTCCAGAAACCTACAAAAGTTGTGAGTGAACTGAAAAGGACAGCACCCCCTGTCTTTTTCATTATGTAAGGAATTTTGTTTTCAATATTTTCAATGTAGAGGTATCTGTGAAAAATGTGAATGGAGCTGTCAATACCTGTTCCAAGTATTGTCGGAACAATGACAAGGTTAAAAAGATTGAATTTTATCCCGAATATTTTAACCATCCCGAACATCCAGCAAACCGCAACAAGCAGAGGTATAAAAAGAAGGAGAGAATGGCTGAATTTGCGGAACAGTATGAGAAGCGTTATGAAAACGGCTATCATCGCAAAAACTGCAAGTATCGGGATCTGTGTATGGATAACTTCATCAATATCAGCAAGGAGAAGATATGGAGCCGACATATATACTTTTTTGTCATTCACTTCAAGAACCCCGAACTTCTCCTTTATTTCTGACACATTTTTCATATCTTTGATGTTGCCGGAAAGGAGCAGAACAACAAATTTCCCGTAAGTGCCATCCTTTTCTTTGAGCATGTCAAGCACCCACTCCGGAATATCTTCTTTTGTTATCTTATTTTCAATGCTCAAATACGGGAGTATATCCCTCTCGATGATTTCCCTGTTTTCATCACTTAAAGCATTGATTTTTCTGACGATCATTCTTCTCATGCTTCTGATGAGCCTTAGTTTTTCATCCTGATCTTCAGGTACAAAAGTGGTAAGAGAATAATATCCTTCAATTCTTCCGCCATCTTCCCCGCTTTTTTCAATTTCTCTTAAAAGATTTGTCAAAGCTGCTGCGTCTTCCTGCGATTCTGTCAGAAATATTGATGCTCTCCCTCTGCTTTGAGAGTCTCTTCCCTCATCAAGAACCCTTTTTTCATACTGTTTTACAACTGAGTTTTCGATGTCTGCCGTATCAACTTCATAGCTCAGTTTTGTAAGGTCGTATTCAAACCCTATGTTAAAATATGCAAAAAGAGAGAGGATCGTGATAAGTATTGAAAGTTTAATAATATTTAAGCGGTTTTTGTTAAGATAAAGATAAACTTTTTCAAGTATGGTAATGTTTCTCGGTCTTACTGAAAGATCGGCAAATTTTTCAAGAAAAAATATAAAAACAGGAAAGAAAAGAATGTATGAAACAAGGGAAGTAATAATTCCCATTACTGCAACAAGTCCATAATCTGAAAAACCTTTGAACTCAATGAAATAAATGGTGAGAAATGCGGCGGCAGTGGTAATTCCGCCTGAAACAATTGAGGGAATTACATGGGTTGCTGTGCTCACCATTGCTTCAAATACATTTTTCCCCTTTTTCAGCTTTTCTTCGCCATATCTGGAAAGAAGATGAATTCCAAAGTCAATTCCAAGCCCGTAAAGAATAACGAAACTGAATGCTGAAACAATATTAAAACTCTCAATAAACATTACGGTTATAGACATTGCTGCAATTATTGCCGCAGAAAGAGGAAGCATGATAATAAACAGCGAAACAAAATTCCTGAAGTACCAGATAATCACGATCGAAAGCAGGACGATGCATAAAATTATGGTGAAAAGAAGGTCGCTGTGCATGCTTCTCACTTCAAGAACTTTCTGAAGAAGTTCGCCACCTACCTCAACTTCCACGCCCGAAGAAGCAGGATCCATCTTTTCAATCTTTTGTTCAATCCCTGAAACAATTTTTTCAAGGTTTGTAACATCAGTTAAACTGCCTGAAGGTCTGATCTTCATTGCAAGATATTTACCGTCATCTGTAGTGAAATAAGTTGAAATATCGTGTCTTTTCCTTCTATCCTCAGCTCGTTCCCTTATCGACTCAACTGTCTCTTTCAAGTCAAGTTCATCTGCTTCTGCTTCTTCTTCCTCTTCTTCTTCAGTTCCTGAATCAAAAGAAAGCATCCCTTTTACCGGAGCTGCAACTTTCAGCCTCACCTCTTCGTGACTTTTTTCCAACTCTTCAACCGGAAGGTAAAGAAG